>NZ_JBHVHF010000213.1:0-14347 GCF_042800315.1 Streptomyces sp. NPDC057638 | reverse complement strand
GGACCGGCGGGGCCCGAACGGGCCGCCCATCGTGCGAGGGCTACCGCTTGGCGTCCGCCCAGGCGTGCTGGACGGCCAGATCGGCCTTGATCTCGGCGAGCTGGACCGCGACCGCCGACGGGGCGGTGCCGCCCCGGCCGTCGCGGGCGGCGAGCGCGCCCGGCACGTTCAGCACCGTACGGACCTCGGGGGTCAGATGCGCGGAGATCTGGGCGAACTCCTCGTCCGTCAGCTCGTCCAGCTCGATGCCCCGGGCCTCACAGCGCTTGACGCACTCCCCCGCGACCTCGTGCGCGACCCGGAACGGCACCCCCTGCTTGACCAGCCACTCCGCGATGTCCGTGGCGAGCGAGAACCCGGCCGGGGCCAGCTCCTCCAGCCGCTCCCGGTGCACGGTGAGCGTGGCCATCATCCCGGTGAAGGCGGGCAGCAGCACCTCCAGCTGGTCGCAGGAGTCGAAGACCGGCTCCTTGTCCTCCTGGAGATCGCGGTTGTAGGCGAGCGGCAGCGCCTTGAGCGTCGCCAGCAGCCCGGTGAGGTTGCCGATCAGCCGCCCCGACTTGCCCCGCGCCAGTTCGGCGATGTCCGGGTTCTTCTTCTGCGGCATGATCGACGACCCGGTGGAGAAGGCGTCGTGCAGCGTGACGAAGGAGAACTCCTTGGTGTTCCAGAGGATCACCTCCTCCGCGATCCGGGAGAGGTTGACCCCGATCATCGCGGTCACGAAGGCGAACTCGGCCACGAAGTCCCGGGCGGCGGTGCCGTCGATCGAGTTCGCCGACGAGCCCCGCTCGAAGCCCAGGTCGGCGGCGACGGCCTCCGGGTCGAGACCGAGCGAGGAGCCCGCCAGCGCCCCGGAGCCGTACGGCGAGACCGCCGTGCGCTCGTCCCACTGCCGCAGCCGCTCGGCGTCCCGGGAGAGCGCCTGGACATGGGCGAGGACATGGTGGGCGAAGAGCACCGGCTGGGCGTGCTGGAGATGGGTGCGGCCGGGCATGGCCACGTCCGGGTGGCTCTCGGCCAGCCCCACCAGCGCGTCCTGGAGCTCGGCGATCAGGGCGCCGATGATCCGGGCGTGGTCGCGCAGATACATCCGGAAGAGGGTGGCGACCTGGTCGTTGCGGGAGCGGCCGGCCCGCAGCTTGCCGCCCAGCTCCGCGCCGAGCCGCTCCAGCAGCCCGCGCTCCAGCGCCGTGTGGACGTCCTCGTCGGCGATGGTGCCGGTGAAGGAGCCGTCGGCGACATCCGCCTCCAGCTGGTCCAGACCGGCGAGCATCCGGGTCAGTTCGTCCTCGGTGAGCAGCCCCGCGCCCGTCAGCACCCGGGCGTGGGCGCGGGATCCGGCGATGTCGTACGGGGCGAGCCGCCAGTCGAAGTGCACGGACGCGGAGAGCCGCGCCAGCGCCTCGGACGGGCCGTCGGCGAACCTGCCGCCCCAGAGCCGGACGTCACCGTTGTTGCTGCTCACTGCTGAAGGCTCCTCACAAGAAGTGCTGCGGGCGTACGGGACTCAGACCAGGTCGCGCCGGGCGGCGATCTTCGCGGAGAGGCCGAAGATCTCGATGAAGCCCTGCGCCTTGGACTGGTCGAAGGTGTCCCCGGTGTCGTAGGTGGCGAGGTTGAAGTCGTAGAGCGACTCCTCCGAGCGCCGGCCGGTGACGACGGCCCGGCCGCCGTGGAGGGTCATCCGGATGTCACCCGTCACATGCTGGTTGGCCTCGTTGATGAAGCCGTCGAGGGCCCGCTTGAGCGGCGAGTACCACAGGCCGTCGTAGACCAGCTCGGACCAGCGCTGCTCGACCTGCCGCTTGTAGCGGGCCAGCTCGCGCTCGACCGTGACGCTCTCCAGCTCCTGGTGGGCGGTGATCAGCGCGATGGCGCCGGGCGCCTCGTACACCTCACGGGACTTGATGCCGACGAGCCGGTCCTCGACCATGTCGATCCGGCCGATGCCCTGGGCCCCGGCCCGCTCGTTGAGCTGCTGGATCGCCTGGAGGACGGTGACCGGGCGGCCGTCGATGGCGACGGGCACGCCCTCCTTGAAGGAGATGACGACCTCGTCGGCCTCGCGGGCCTCGGCGGGGTTGGAGGTGTACTCGTAGATGTCCTCGATCGGCGCGTTCCAGATGTCCTCCAGGAAGCCGGTCTCGATCGCCCGCCCGAAGACGTTCTGGTCGATGGAGTACGGGGACTTCTTGCTGGTGGCGATCGGGAGCTGCTTCTCCTCGCAGAAGGCGATGGCCTTGTCCCGGGTCATGGCGTAGTCACGGACCGGGGCGATGCACTTCAGGTCGGGGCCGAGCGCGGTGATGCCCGCCTCGAAGCGGACCTGGTCGTTGCCCTTGCCGGTGCAGCCGTGGGCGACCGTCGTCGCGCCGTGCTTGTGGGCGGCGGCCACCAGGTGCTTGACGATCGTGGGCCGGGAGAGCGCCGAGACCAGCGGGTAGCGGTCCATGTACATCGCGTTGGCCTTGATCGCGGGGAGGCAGTACTCCTCGGCGAACTCGTCCCGGGCGTCCGCGACCTCGGCCTCGACCGCACCGCAGGCGAGCGCGCGCTTGCGGATGACGTCCAGGTCCTCGCCGCCCTGGCCGACGTCCACGGCGACGGCGATGACCTCGGCGCCCGTCTCCTCGGCGATCCAGCCGATGGCGACAGAGGTGTCCAGACCGCCCGAGTAGGCGAGTACGACGCGCTCGGTCACGGGTTTCTCCTTACGGTGCATGCGCTGCGGTGAGTGATGGAATAAGTATGCACTCCTCTGTATGTTTCGTCAATTATCCCGGGGTCGGGCGGCCCCTGAAGGCAGAATCGGCCGCATGGGACAACGCTACGAACGCATAGACGGCCGGATCCGTACCTTCATCGAGCAGCAGCCCGTCTTCTTCACCGCCACCGCCCCGCTCGCCGGGGACGGGCATGTCAACCTCTCCCCCAAGGGGCGCCACGGCACCCTGGTGATCCTGGACGAGCAGACCCTCGCCTATCTCGACTTCGGCGGCAGCGGCGCCGAGACCATCGCCCATCTGCGGGAGCCGGGCAACGGGCGGATCACCCTCATGTGGTGCGCCTTCTCCGGCCCGCCCAAGGTGCTGCGGGTCCACGGCGACGGCGAGGCCGTCTTCCGCGACGATCCGCGCTGGCCGGAACTGATCGCCCGCTTCGGCGCGGCCGACGGCCCCGGCGCCCGCGCGGTCATCCTGGTCCGGGCCCGGCGGATCAGCGACGCCTGCGGCTTCGCCGTGCCCTTCCTGGCGTACGAGGGCGAGCGCACCCAGCACGCCGAGCACTTCGGGCGGAAGTCCGAGGAGGAGTTCGCGGCCTACTGCGCCAAGAAGGAGCATGTGGGGGTCAGCCTCGACGGACTGCCCGCGCTGCCGCTGCCCCTGCCACCGCGCCCCGCCTGACCCCGCTGACGCGCCCCGCCTGACCCCCGCCGCCGCGTCCCGCCCGACCTCGCTGACGGCCGTGCTCACCTCCGTACGGGGGTCCGCGTGCGCCGTACGGGCGATGGCGGGGGCGGTACGGAGGCGGGCGGCGCGGCGCCCCGGCCGGGGCGCCGACGGCGGCTACGGTCCCGGGGTATGCGTCACCGACTCGCCCTCGCCGCCGCCACGGCGCTGCTGGCCCCCGGCGCGCTGGGGGCCGCGCCCACCCCCGTACCGCCGTCCCTCTCCCCGGCGGCGGCGCCACGGCCGCTGCCCGAGCGGATGGCCCGCACCGGGGGCGGTGAGCAGCTGATCACCGCCGTGGCCGCGCGGACCGGGTCCACCACCGGGACCGTGACCTGGTGGGAGCGGCGGGGCCGGGGCCGCTGGGCGGCGGTGGGGTCGGCGCCCGCGCGGTTCGGGACGAACGGGCTGGCGGCGGGCGGCACCCGGCGCCAGAACACCGCGACCACCCCGACCGGGCTCTACGGCCTGCCGTTCGCCTTCGGCGTCCGGGCGGCCCCGGCCGGGACGCGCTATCCGTTCCGCCGGGTGACCGACCGCTCCTGGTGGTGCCAGGACAACCAGTCGCGTGCGTACAACCGCTGGGTGGAGGGGCTGCCCCGGGACTGCCGGGCGACGGAGGCCGAGCGGCTGGCGGAGTACCGCACGCAGTACGCGCACGCGCTGGTCATCGGCTACAACTACCGCAGGCCGGTGCGCGGCCGGGGCGCCGGGATCTTTCTGCATGTCCACGGCCGGGGCGCGACCACCGGCTGTGTCTCGGTCCCGGCCGCCGCGATGGCCCGGCTGCTCTCCTGGGTGGACGAGCGCCGGGCCCCGCATATCGCGATCGGGACGGTGGCGGGGAGCACGGCGGTCACCGGCGTCTGAGGGGATCTCACTCCACCACCGCGCCGCCGCCTCGACCTCCGCCGCCTGATCAGCCAGGGGACTGGCCCAAGCCACACACCTGGCGTCTCCACCCGACCGTCTCACCCAAAGGGCCGCCTGGCCCGCGACCAGACGACCCCACAGAAGGATTCTCAGCAGCCTTCTCGGCGCTTTTTCGCAGATTACCGCGCCGACCGGGAAACTCTAATTATCGTACTGGAAAAACACCTCGTTGCTCAAGTGCCCGTCGGCCTTCAGCTTCACCGGAATCCGCAACCCGGCCGTCCCCGCAGGGGCTTCCTCGATCTTGACGACCTTGATCGACTCAGCGACGAACGAGACGACCTTCCCGTTCCACCACACGTCGGTGGTGTTCGTGAAATGCTCACCATGAATGGTGACGGAGTAGCCCCCCTCGGCACTGCCGTTCTTCGGGCTCAAGCTCTCGATCTTCGGATTGTCAGCCACCTTGCTTCCCCTTTCTGAACTGCGATTCAGGATTCTCATTCATAGGTGTACGGCTTGGCGTTACTGGCATGATCGGTCCAGACAACTACGTCGACCTGGCCAGCAGCCGCACCTTTCGGCACCTTATGCACATCAATGCGCTTTCCGTCAGATGACGAAGTGAAGTCATCCACCCGGTTATCGCCGAAAAGAACCTTGGTGACATCGAGAAAATATGATCCTGTGATCACCACAGAATTGTCACCGCTTTTGGGTCCGGTTTCTGGCGTCAGCTTGTCGATGTGCGGGATGTCTTTTCCCATGACGGCCGCTCCTCTCACATCAAGCTTTCCACAGAGCATCAGGGAATCGAAGTCAAGAAGTCCCATCCCCCCTGAAAGGGCTAGTGAAGGAACTTTCTTTCGAACTTTTGATCCACTGCATTCCGTGAACCACCGCCACCACAACCCTCCGGGCGGCTCTATAGAGGTACCTCGTCCAGGCGACTTCGACGCGTTTCCTGCCCTGCACATGCGACACGACGTGTGTGCTGTCACCGGGAAAGTCCGTAATTCCTCACGACAGCGCATTATCGGACCGGCAGAGCAGGGAAACAGTGAAATCATATTCTTCCGTCAAGCGCGAGCATCTGAGGCGAGGTGTGATCACGCTCGGCGTCACCACATTGCTTGGCTCCCTACTGGGAGCCGGTCCCGCCGGGTCGGTTCTGCCTGAGCGGCGGGCCGGTGACCCCGTGACTGTTTCAATGGGGGATTCCTATATCGCCGGCGAAGGTGCACGGTGGGTCGGCAACGCCACGGGGTCAGACGCGAATTCAACAACCAACCGGGAGAGCTCCTTCACTCTCCCGGACTGGTCCACACAGGACCCTAACTACAACGGAAGGGCCCGTGCCGATATCTTCCCTGACAACACTTACAACTCAAAGAAAACAGGAGAAACAGACAAACCTGGATGCCACCGCTCCGATCGGGCCGAAATCCTTCTACTCAACAGCACGAACAAGAACCTGGCGTGCTCGGGCGCCACAACTGCCAGCATTCTCGCCAGTTGGCATAAGGGGGAAAAGCCGCAGATCGATCAGCTGGACGAACTCCTGGTGACAACCGAGGTGAATCGAATCGTCCTGTCCATTGGAGGCAATGACATCGGAGTCTCAAGCCTGGTAGCCGACTGCGCCATGGGGGCATTCACCCTCGGCGCAGGAATGGGCGATTGCCAGAAAGACAACATGAGCGGCCCGGCTTTTATCGGATACGCAGGCTATGGAACTCTGCAAAATAATATCCTCAAGGTCATCTCTCAGATCAGGACAAAATTCAAGGATCGATCAAAGAGTGAGCCCCGAATCATCCTTCAAGGCTATCCCCGCCCCATCGCCAGCGTGAGCAATCTGCGGATCACCAGCTCTCTGATCCAAGGCGACAGATACAGAACAATGGGATACCCGTTCAATAATGACGGTGTCACCTTCCTTGACCGAACAATGACGAATCTCAACCAAACACTGGCAGCCACAGCACGCCTCGCCGACGTTGACTTCTTGGACACCACAGACGCTCTTTCCGGGCATGAGGTCGGCCATGCCAGCTCAAACTTGCAAACGCTGCAGTCCGCGGGCCCACCCGTCACAACGACATACGGCCCGGCGGATCTGGAATGGATGCGATGGGTCGCAGACCTCGGGCTCCCCCTGGTCGGCGACGCCCAGAAGAAACAGGAGTCCCTTCACCCCAACTACCTGGGAACATATTCCCTGAAGTCATGTCTCAGCGATTTCATCAGCAAGACGACGTCAAGCGATAAGCGCAATATCGGCACCTGTAGCATCGGCTCAGCCCAAGGTCCCGATCAGACCACCGCGGCAGTGACAACCGAGCAGCACCTCCGCGGCAAGTATCGCGTCTGGGTGAAGTCGATCAAGCTAGCTGAATCCGATAAGCAGTCGGGAACCATCAACGGCACCATCAAAGCGTCCAAAGGTTCCTCCGAGAAGGAGATTTTCACCAGCCCCTGGAACTGGACAGCCACGGGCCAGGAAGCCACCCTGGAGGCAGAAGACACATCAGGAACCTATGATCTTGAGCTTAAGGGAGGAGAAGACAACGGCGAGTATGTCGAATTCGCATACGGACTGTATGACGGCACCCCCAGCGAGACCAACGCATGCTTCGCAGGGACATACAGATTGAATCGCGAAAAAATCGTCATCATGTTCGTCGAAGGAGGGCGATTCAATACCGACAACACCTATGAGAAAACACTCTCGGAAACTCGTAACGCAAGCTGCAAGCTGGACGTCACGATTCAGTGGACAAGGACCCCACCGTCGTAGAATCCCGCACCGGAGTAGCGGAAGAGAACACCGCTGCGGTGCGGATCGGGGCAGCAGCGGCCGGAACGGCCGCGCGGGAAGCCCGTCACGGCCAGGACCCTGACGTGGCGGACGACGGCCGCGCCAGCGGCCGGAGGAGGTCGAGGACGTCCTGCGAACGTCGAAACAAGGCGACTCATGACATCACCTTTCGTTGACGACAACGCATAAGGCGATACCTAAGCGCTACCGGTCGTTCTCGGCCAGCCGCAGCAGATGGTCGGCGAGCGCCTGGCCGCCCAGCGGGTCCCGGCTGATCAGCAGCACGGTGTCATCGCCCGCGATCGTGCCGAGGATGTCCTGGAGTTCGGCCTGGTCGATGGCCGAGGCGAGGAACTGCGCCGCGCCCGGCGGTGTGCGCAGGACCACCAGGTTGGCGGAGGCCTCCGCGGAGATCAGCAGTTCTCCGGAGAGACGGCGCATCCGCTCCTCCTTGGCGGACTCGCCGAGCGGGGCCTGCGGGGTGCGGAAACCGCCCTCGCTGGGGACCGCGTAGATCAGCTCGCCCCCGGTGTTGCGGATCTTCACCGCGCCCAGCTCGTCGAGGTCACGGGAGAGCGTCGCCTGGGTGACGCTCAGCCCGTTGTCCGCGAGGAGCTTGGCCAGCTGGCTCTGGGAGCGCACCGGCTGCCGGTTGAGGATGTCCACGATCCGGCGGTGCCGGGCCATGCGCGTCTGCGGTACCGCCGGACCCGTGTGCTCGGTGTCCTGCGCCTCGGTCATCGTCGTCTCATTCTCCGCTTGGTCCTTCCCCGTGTGTCCAGGGCCTCCCGTTCGGATCCCGCCGGGTGCCCTGATCCGGCCTGGTCCGAACGGAAGACCCTAGCGCGCCGCCGGCCGCAGCGCCGCGTCGAGGACGCCGGGCAGCGCCTGGAGGAACGCGTCCACCGCGGCCTCGCCGACGACCAGCGGTGGCATCAGCCGCAGGACGTCGGGGGCCGGGGCGTTCACCAGGAACCCGGCGTGCTGAGCCGCGAGCTGCGCCTGCGGGGCGAGGGGCTCGCTGAGCACGATACCCAGCAACAGCCCGGCGCCACGGACATGGGAGACCAGCGGGTGTCCGAGAGATTCCACTCCGTCCCGGATCTTCTCCCCCAGCCGCTTGACCTCGTCGAGGATCCCCTCGGCGGCGAGGGTGTCCAGGACCGCGAGCCCCGCGGCGCAGGCGACCGGGTTGCCGCCGAAGGTGGTGCCGTGGTGGCCGGGCCGCAGCAGCTCGGCCGCCGGGCCGAAGACGGCGGTCGCGCCGAGCGGCAGCCCGCCGCCGAGCCCCTTGGCCAGGGTGACGATATCGGCCTCGACGCCCTCGGCCTGGGCCGCGAACCAGTGGCCGGTGCGGCCGATGCCCGTCTGCACCTCGTCCAGGGCGAGCAGCGTCCCCGTGGCGCGGGTGATCTCCCGGGCCGCGGTGAGATAGCCGAGCGGCGGTACGACGACACCGTTCTCGCCCTGGATGGGCTCGATCAGCACCAGCGCCGTCTCCTCGGTGACGGCGGCGCGCAGCGCCTCCACGTCTCCGTACGGTACGTGGGTGACCTCGCCCGGCAGCGGCAGGAACGGATCCCGCTTGCCCGGCTGGCCGGTCAGGGCGAGGGCGCCCATGGTCCGGCCGTGGAAGCCGCCCTCGGTGGCGACGACATGGGGGCGCCCGGTGAGCCGGCCGATCTTGAAGGCGGCCTCGTTGGCCTCGGCGCCGGAGTTGCAGAAGAAGACCCTGCCCGGACGGCCGAAGAGCTGGACCAGCCGCTCGGCCAGCGCGAGCGGCGGCTCGGCGGTGTAGAGGTTGGAGACATGCCCCAGCTCGGCGATCTGCCGGGAGACGGCGGCGACGATCGCCGGGTGGGCGTGGCCGAGGGCGTTGACCGCGATCCCGCCGACGAAGTCGGTGTAGGCGGTGCCGTCGGCGTCCCAGACGGTGGCGCCCTCACCGCGCACCAGGCCCAGGGCGGGGGTGCCGTAGTTGTCGGTCATCACGCCCCGCCAGCGCTGGGCGAGGTCCTGGTTGCCGCTGTCGGAGCCGCTGTTCTCGCCGCTCATGCCGGTGCTCATACCCGTGCTCACCCCTGTCCTCCCGGTTCCTGGTCGGGGACGACCATCGTGCCGATGCCCTCGTCGGTGAAGATCTCCAGCAGGATGGAGTGCGGCACCCGGCCGTCGATGACCCGGGCGGTGGTGACGCCGTTGCGCACGGCGAACAGGCACCCCTCCATCTTGGGGACCATGCCGCTGGAGAGGTCGGGCAGCAGTTTCTCCAGCTCGGTGGCGGTGAGCCGGCTGATGACCTCGTCGCTGTGGGGCCAGTCCTCGTAGAGCCCCTCGACATCGGTCAGGACCATCAGGGTCTCCGCGCCCAGCGCCGCAGCGAGTGCCGCAGCCGCCGTATCAGCATTGACGTTGTAGACATGTCCGTCGTCCTCCGCGCGGGCGATGGAGGAGACGACCGGAATCCTTCCGTCCGCCAGCAGGGCCTCCACGGCGCCCGTGTCTATCCGGGTGATCTCGCCGACCCGGCCGATGTCGACCGGCTCACCGTCGATGGTCGGCAGATGCTTGGTGGCGGTGATGGTGTGGGCGTCCTCGCCGGTCAGACCGACCGCGAGGGGACCGTGCTGGTTGAGCAGCCCGACCAGCTCACGCTGGACCTGTCCGGCCAGCACCATCCGTACGACGTCCATGGCCTCCGGGCTCGTCACCCGCAGACCGGCCTTGAACTCGCTGGTCAGGCCGTGGCGGTCGAGCTGGGCGCTGATCTGGGGGCCGCCGCCGTGGACGACGACGGGCCGCAGACCGGCATGGTGCAGGAAGACGACATCCTGGGCGAACGCCGCCTTCAGCTCCTCGTCGACCATGGCGTTGCCGCCGAACTTGATGACGACGGTCTTGCCGTGGTGGCGGGTGAGCCAGGGCAGGGCCTCGATCAGGGTCCGGGCCTTGGGGAGCGCGGTGTGCTTCCGCGTCGGCGTGGTCATGAGCTGTAGGCGCTGTTCTCGTGCACGTAGTCGGCGGTGAGGTCATTGGTCCAGATGACCACCGACTCGGATCCGGCGGCGAGGTCGGCGGTGATCCCGACCTCCCGGTAGCGCATATCGACCAGGGCGCGGTCCTCGCCGACGCTGCCGTCCTTGCAGACCCAGACCCCGTTGATGGCGACGTTCAGCCGGTCGGGCTCGAAGACGGCACCCGTGGTGCCGATGGCGGAGAGCACCCGGCCCCAGTTGGGGTCCTCGCCGTGGATGGCGCACTTGAGGAGGTTGTTGCGGGCGATGGAACGGCCCACCTCCAGGGCGTCGGCCTCACTGGCCGCGCCGACGACCTCGATCCGGATGTCCTTGGAAGCGCCCTCGGCGTCGCCGATCAGCTGGCGGGCGAGATCGTCGCAGACCGCGCGGACACCGGCGGCGAACTCCTCGTACCCCGGGGTGAGCGCCGCGGCGCCGGACGCCAGCAGCAGCACCGTGTCATTGGTGGACATACAGCCGTCGGAGTCGATCCGGTCGAAGGTGAGCCGGGTCGCGTCGCGCAGCGCCCGGTCCAGGGTGGCGGCGTCGAGGTCGGCGTCGGTGGTGAGGACCACCAGCATGGTCGCCAGACCCGGGGCGAGCATGCCCGCGCCCTTGGCCATACCGCCGACGGTCCAGCCCTCGCCCTGGTGGACGGCGGTCTTGTGGACGGTGTCGGTGGTCTTGATGGCGAGGGCGGCCTTCTCACCGCCGTGTACGGAGAGTTCGCCCGCCGCCTTCTCCACTCCCGGCAGCAGCTTCTCCATCGGCAGCAGGGTGCCGATCAGGCCGGTGGAGGCGACGGCGATCTCCCCGGCGCTGTGGCCGAGAACCCCGGCCGCCTTCTCGGCGGTGGCGTGGGTGTCCTGGAAGCCCCGGGGGCCGGTGCAGGCGTTGGCACCACCGGAGTTGAGAACGACGGCGGTGACCGCGCCGCCCGTGAGGACCTGCTCGGACCAGAGGACGGGGGCCGCCTTGACACGGTTGGAGGTGAAGACGCCCGCCGCCGCGCGACGGGGGCCGTCGTTGACGACGAGGGCCAGATCGGGGTTGCCGTTCTCCTTGATTCCGGCGGCGATACCCGCCGCCGAGAATCCCTGCGCTGCCGTGACGCTCACTGCTTCCTTCTCCTTAGTCTCCCCAGGGCCTTCGCTGGGCCTTCACTGGGTGTCCCGTCGTCGCGGGGGTCGCCGTCGCGGGGCCGTCTTCGTCAGGCCGTCTTCGTCAGGCTGCCTTCGCAGGGCCGTCTTCGTGGGGCCGGACCCTCAGGCGCTCGTCCGGCGCCTCAGGGCGCCACTCCCGTGAAGGGGAGTCCCGTCCCCTCGGGAAGGCCGAGGGCGATGTTCATGCTCTGCACCGCACCGCCCGCCGTGCCCTTGGTGAGGTTGTCGATGGCGCTGACGGCGATCACCCGGGCGGCGGCCTCGTCATACGCCACCTGGAGGTGGACGGCGTTGGAGCCGTGGACGGAGCCGGTCGCGGGCCACTGCCCCTCCGGCAGCAGCGTCACGAACGGCTCCTCCGCGTACGCCTTCTCATACGCGGCGCGCACCTCCTCGGCGGTGGTGCCTGGCCGGGCCTTGGCCGAGCAGGTCGCGAGGATCCCCCGGGGCATCGGCGCGAGGGTGGGCGTGAAGGAGACGGTGACCGCCTCCCCCGCCACCGCGCCCAGATTCTGCGCGATCTCGGGCGTGTGCCGGTGGCCTCCGCCGACGCCGTACGGGGTCATGGAGCCCATCACCTCGGAACCCAGCAGATGGGGCTTGGGCGCCTTGCCCGCACCGGAGGTCCCGGAGGCGGCGGTGATCACGGCCTCCGGCTCGACCAGCCCGGCGGCGAAGGCCGGGACGAGGGCGAGCGAGACGGCCGTCGGATAGCAGCCGGGCACCGCGATCCGCCGCGTCCCGGCCAGCGCGTCCCGCGCACCGGGCAGCTCGGGCAGCCCATAGGGCCAGGTCCCGGCGTGCGGGGTGCCGTAGAAGCGCTCCCAGACGGCCGCGTCGCCCAGCCGGAAGTCGGCCCCCATGTCGATGACCAGCACCTCGTCCCCGAGTTCAGCGGCGACGGCGGCGGACTGCCCGTGCGGCAGCGCCAGGAAGACCACATCGTGCCCGGCGAGCACCTCGGGGGAGGTCGCCTCCAGGGTGCGCTCGGCGAGGGGGCCCAGATGCGGCTGGAGCGCGCCGAGCCGCTGCCCGGCGCTGGAGTGCGCGGTGACCGCGCCGACCTCGACACCGGGGTGCCCGAGCAGCAGCCGGAGCACTTCCCCGCCCGCGTAACCGCTCGCACCCGCCACTGCCGCCCGTACCGTCATCGAACCCTCCTTCTGGATGGCATGACTATACGCAGCACCGCAGGTTTATGCAATGAGTCGGGAGTGGGCGGCCGATGGCGGCGCGGGCCGGCGGGCGGCTGACTCCGTGGACCCCGGCCCCGGCGGTCGACTGACTCTACGGTCGCCGTCGGCCCGCCGCGAGAGGGTGAGCGGCGGGATACACGGGGTGAGCCCTCCCTGGCCGGACGGGCGGGCGCGGGGCGCCGGACGGCCCGGACCGGGCGCCGGGCGGGGCCGCCCGGTCCGGCAGGGGTCGGTCAGGGTCTGCGGCCCCGGAAGGTGCGGCGCAGATCGCTCACCCAGGCGCCGGGGTTCTCCCAGGGGATGAAGTGACCACCCTGGTCATGGGCGGTGACATTGACATGGTTGAACCAGGCCGCCTGGGGGCCGGTCATAAACGCCCGGACGCGCTCATCGGCGCCATGGACGCCGGGCGGGTTCTCGTATGTGACGAAGGTGAGGCCGACCGGGGCCCGCACGACCGGGGTGAGGTCATGGGCCGGGGTCCAGGGGTAGCGGTTGGCGTTGGCGTAGTACCGCATCGACGTGGCGATGGAGTTGTTCACCCAGTAGATCGTGGCGTGGGTGAGCATGTCGTCCCGGCTGAAGACGGATTCGACGGAGCCGCCGTGGTCACTCCAGGCGTTCCAGCGCTCCAGCAGCCAGGCCAGCAGTCCGGCCGGTGAATCACTCAGGCCATGGGCCAGGGTGGCGCCGTCGAGCATATGCACGGCGAGATGGGACGCCGAGCGGCGGTCCAGCTCGATGATCCGGGCCCTCACGTCGGCGGGCTGGTCGTCGGTGAGGGGCCGGTTCCGGGCGAAGTCCCAGGCGCGGGGGCCGGTGAAGAAGTCGAGCGGCAGCCCGGAGCCGATATGGATGCCGTACAGCTCGTCCGGGTACTTGTGGCCGAGCTGGCTGGAGACGATCCCGCCGATGTCGCAGCCCCCCGCGGCGTACTTCTCGTATCCCAGGGTCTCGGTCATCAGGGTGTGCCAGAGGTCGGAGACCTTCCAGAAGTTGAGCTCCGGGAAGCCGGTGAGCGGGCCGGGGAAACCGAAACCGGGCAGCGACGGCACGATGACGTCGAACGCGTCGGCCGGATCACCGCCGGACGCGGCCGGGTCGGCGAGCGGGTCGATCACCTTCGACCAGTGCCAGAACGTCCACGGCCAGCCATGGGTGAGGATCAGCGGAATCGGGCGGGGGCCCCGGCCCGGCTTGCGCAGAAAGTGCACCGGGACACCGGCGACGCTCACCTGGTAGTGCTCGTAGGCGTTGATGGCGGCTTCGGCCCGGCGCCAGTCGTAGCCGTCCCGCCAGTGGGCGACCAGCTCACGGAGGTAGCCGCCCGGGACGCCGTAGGACCAGTCGGACCCGTCGGGGTTCTGGTCGTCCAGCGGGGGACGGGTCAGGGCGAGACGGGTGCGCAGATCGTCGAGCACCGCGTCGGGCACATGGATCGGGGTGGGCTCCAGGGGGAAGGGCGGTGGGGTGGTCATGGCCTGGTTCCGTGGTTCCTTACCGGGGAGGGGACGCGGTGGCGTCCGTGCGGGCCGGGAAGCGTCGGGGAGAGGGCGTGCGGGTCGTACGGATCGGAGGGGCGCGCGGATCATGGGGACCGGTCAGGTCAGGCTGCGGGGGGCATATGCCCCTGGCCGACTCGACCGTAGCGCGGGCGGCTTCGCCCCACGCGGGAGTTCGCGGTCCCCCTGGCACGTGATGGGTTCGCCCGCGGCGGGGAGCCGGGGCCTGGGTCCCGCTTCCTCGCGGCGCCCCGGGGCCTGACGCGGGGAGAGGGGCGGCGGCCAGGGGTTCGCCGAACGCGCGAGGGGCGGGACCGCCGTGT
>NZ_JBHVHF010000212.1:0-14399 GCF_042800315.1 Streptomyces sp. NPDC057638 | reverse complement strand
CCCCGGAACCACCCCCCCTGTTCCGGGGAAGCCGACCTCTGGCCGTCTCGGCCGGCCGCGCGAGAAGCTGCCCGTCTCTCACTCCCTCTGGCTTCTGCTGCCCTCGCTGCTCTTCGCGCTGGTCACCTGGCAGGTGGTGGCCGAGGGGCCGCTCCGGGCGCTGGATGAGCGCCTCTCCCGGGCCGTGGTGGCCTCCGGGCCGCGCGCCCTCACCGAACTCCTCGCCGACCTCGGCTCCCTCCCCGTGGCACTGCCCGTGCTCGCCGCCGCCGTCGGATACGCCCTGTGGCGCGACCGCGCCGGGACGCGCCGGTACGAGGTGGGGTGGGCCGTTCTCGCGATGGCGGCGGTCCCGGCGCTGGTCGTACCACTCAAGGCGCTGGTGGACCGGCCGGGGCCGCTGACGGCGGAGACCGGGTACTACCCCTCCGGTCACACCGCGACGGCGATGGTGGCCTATGGCGCTGCGGCGCTGCTGATCACCCCGTACCTCCGGCGCGCGTGGGCGACGCCCGCCGCCGGGGCGCTGACCCTGGCGACGGGCGTCGGGCTGGTGCTGCGCGGCTACCACTGGCCGCTGGACGTGGTCGGGAGCGTCTGTCTGTCCATGGTGCTGTTGTGGCCGCTGGGGGTGGGGTTGTTGATCCGCCCGGGGAACCGCCCGCGCGGCGACGGACCATCCGGGACCCGGCACCTGACACCGGACGCCTGACGCACCAGACACCAGACACCCGGCACCACCCCGAGGCCCCGGGTATCACCCCCGAGACCTCAGGGCTCGGACCTCAGCTCCACGGATACGCGTCGAAGTTCCGGGAGAAGACGAACTGGTTGAACCGGTCCCAGTTGACCGACCAGGACATCAGCCCCCGCAGCGCGGGCCAGGTCCCATGGGTCTGGTAGGAGCCGCAGTTGACCTTGCGGGTGAGGCAGTCGAGGGCCTTGTTGATCTCGGCGGGCGGGGTGTAACCGTTGGCCGCCTGGGTGGAGGCGGGCAGTCCGATGGCGACCTGGTCCGGGCGGAGCGGCGGGAAGAACCGCGAGGCGTTGCCCGCCACCGGGAAGCCGGTGAGCAGCATGTCGGTCATGGAGATATGGAAGTCGGCCGTCCCCATGGTGTGGTACTGGTTGTCCAGACCCATGATCGGACCCGAGTTGTAGTGCTGGACGTGGAGCATCGTCAGATCGTCCCGCAGGGCGTGGATCACTGGCAGATAGGACCCGGCGCGCGGGTCCTGGCCGCCCCAGGGGCCCGATCCGTAGAACTGGTAGCCGAGCTGGACGAAGAAGGTCTCCGGCGCCATGGTGAGGATGAATCCGGCGCCGTAGCGGGCCTTGAGCGTCTTCACGGCCGAGATCAGATTGACGATGACGGGGCTGGTGGGGGCGCGGAAGTCGGTGTCCCCGGTGTTGAGGGAGAGGGAGTGGCCCTCGAAGTCGATGTCGAGCCCGTCCAGCCCGTACTCGTCGATGATCCGGGCGACGGAGGTGACGAAGGCGTCCCGGGCGCCGGTGGAGGCGAGCTGGACCTGGCCGTTCTGCCCGCCGATGGAGATCAGCACCTTCTTGCCCGCCGCCTGTTTGGCCTTGATCGCGGCCTTGAACTCGGCGGGTGTCTCGACGTTCGGGCACTCACGGACCGGGCAGAGCGAGAACCGGATGTCGCCGGAGGTGACGGAGGTGGGTTCGCCGAAGGCGAGGTTGATCACGTCCCAGGAGTCGGGGACGTCGGCCATCCGGGTGTAGCCGGAGCCGTTGGCGAAGCTGGCGTGGAGATAGCCGACGAGGGCGTGGCGCGGCAGCCCGCCGCCCGGGTCGCCGCCGGGCCCGGTGGTAACGCTGACCGCCGCCGACGCGGGTGATTCCCCGGCGCTGTTCTCCGCCGTGACGGTGAAGGTGTAGGGGGTGGCGGGGGTCAGTCCGGTGACGGTCGTCGAGGTCGTGGTGGTGGAGGAGACCCGGTTGGCGCCCTGGTAGACGTGGTAGGTGGTGGCACCGCTGACGGGCTGCCAGCTCAGCGGTACGGAAGTGGCGGACGGGGTGCCCGCGCTCAGCCCGGTGGGGGCGGTGGGCCGCTGGACGGGGTCACCGCCGGGGCCGAAGAGGGAGAGGTCGTCGGCGTGGTACGCGGCGGTGCCGTACCAGCCGTGGGTGTAGAGGGTGACCGAGGTGGTGGTGGGGCCGGTGGTGAAGGTGGCGCTGAGCTTCTGCCAGCTGGGCGCGGACGGGGTCCAGGCGGCGGGGTCGGTGGTGCCGGTGCCCTGGACCCCGAGGTAGACATAGCCGCCCTGGACCCAGCCGCTCACCGTGTAGCGGGCGTTGGGCTGGACCCGGACGGTCTGGGAACAGCGGGCATTGTCCCCGGCGGAGGGGGTGGCTCTCAGTGCCCCCGTACCGCTGCGGACCGGGGAGCCGACGGCGGCTCCGGTGCCCGCGCTACAGCTCCAGCCGGTCAGTCCGGCCTCGAAGCCGCCGTTGACGGCGAGTTCGGTGTCGACGGCGGCGGGGGCGGGGGTATCAACCAGGGCGCGTTGGTGCCCCGCGGCGGCTCCGGGGGCTGCGGCGGCTCGGGGAGCGGAACCGGGCCCGGCCGCCTCGGCGGTGTTCGCGGCGGCGACGAGCCCGCTGAAGGTGAGGACCGCCGCGGCGAAGGCGGCGATCAGCCGGGTGCGGTCCTTGGTGCGTTCCACAACTGCCTCCTGGTGTGGGGGGTGGTTGGTGGGAGCGCGCACAATTTGGTCCAGACCAATGAGCTTGTCAAGCCCCTGGGCGGACATCCGTAACGCCCGGAGCAGTCCACGGGTGGCGGAGACGCTCACGCACCGCCCCGCTCGCCGTCCCGCCGCGACCGCGCGGCGGCGGCCTCGTGCATGGCCAGTTCCAGCAGCGTGGGATCGGTGAGCAGGCCGGTGCCGTCCGGCGGTACGAGCCAGCGGATCGCGCCGCCCGCGCGGCCGGGGTGGGGGACGACGATCCAGGTACCGAGGCTCGCCCCCCGGATCCCGGTGCCGACCCAGCGGGCCGCCGCGCCCGGCGGGACGAAGAAACCCGTGCGCAGGGCGGAGGTGTCGCTGAGGACCGGGCCCGGCCGCTCCACCAGCCGGGTCAGGATGTCGAGGGTGGGCTGGCCCAGCGCACCGGGCAGGATCAGTACGTCCCAGAGCCGCCCGGCGGGCAGCAGCGCGACCCCGTAGGGATCGCGCTCCCACCGCCACCGGCAGGCGTCCGGGTCCGGCGCCACCGACGCCAGCCACTCCACCGCTGTCTTGGCCTCCGAGGCAGTCATCCCCGGCCTCCGTCCTTCGTTCCGTGTGGGCGAGTACGGCGGCGCGCGAGGCGCCGTCACACGGGGAGAGGCGGTGGGGCCCCCGCTCTTACGCGGGTTCGGCTACTGATTGGTAGTGAACTGGGTCACGTCGCGCGCCCCCGCCCTCAGCTGTCGAAGCCCAGACCGACCCGGTCCATCGCCCGCAGCCAGAGGTTGCGCCGCCCACCGCTCTCGTCCGCCCGCGCCATCGACCACTTGGTGATCCCGATCCCCGCCCAGGCCAGCGGCTCGGGCGGGAACGGCAGCGGCCGGGTGCGCACCATCTCCAGCTCGGTGCGCTCGGTCCGCTCCCCGGCGAGGAGATCGAGCATCACCTCGCCGCCGAACCGGGTCGCCCCCACCCCCAGCCCGGTGTACCCGGCGGCGTAGGCGACCCGGCCCCCGTGCGCGGTGCCGAAGAAGGCCGAGAAACGGGAACAGGTGTCGATGGCCCCGCCCCAGGCATGGGTGAACCGGACCCCTTCCAGCTGCGGGAAGCAGCGGAAGAAGTGCCGCGCCAGCGTCAGATACGTCTCGGGCCGGCTCTCCAGCCGGGCGCTGAGCCGCCCCCCGAAGGGGTAGATCGCGTCATAGCCGCCCCACAGGATCCGGTGGTCGGCGGTGAGCCGGAAGTAGTGGAACTGGTTGGCCGCGTCACCGAGCCCCTGCCGCCCCTCCCAGCCGATCTCCGCCCGCTGGCGCTCACTGAGCGGCTCGGTCATCAGCGCGTAGTCGTAGACGGGGACGGTGTACGGGCGGATCCGCCGCAGCAGCGACGGGAAGACGTTCGTCCCGAGCGCGACCTTGTCGGCGAGGACCCTTCCGTACGGGGTGCGGACCGCGATCCGGGAGCCGGTCGCGGCGAGTTCGAGGCCGGGGGTGTGCTCGTAGATCCGCACCCCGCGCGCGAGGCAGGCCCGCTTGAGACCCCAGACCAGTCTGGCGGGGTGGAGCATGGCGGTGCCGCGCCGGTCCCAGAGGCCGCCGAGGAAGGTCGGCGAGCGGACCTCGGCGCGCATGGCCTCGCCGTCCAGGAGCTGGAGGCCGTCCAGGCCGAGCCGCTGGGCGGTCTCGTAGGCCTCGGCCAGCTCGGTGACCTCGTGCGGGCGGGTCGCGACATCGATGCCACCGGTCCGTTCGAAGTCGCAGTCGAGGTCGTGCTCGGCGACCGCGCGCTCGATCGCGTCGAGGTTCAGCTCGCCGAGCCGCTCCAGGGTGCGGATCTCGTCGGGCCAGCGGGAGAGCCCGTTGCCGAGGCCGTGGGTGAGGGAGGCGGCGCAGAACCCGCCGTTGCGGCCGGAGGCGGCCCACCCCACCTCGCGGCCCTCGATCAGGACCACCGCGCGCCCGGGGTCGCGCTCGGTGGCGAGCAGCGCGGTCCACAGCCCGCTGTAGCCACCGCCGACCACGAGCAGATCACAGCGCTCGTCACGGGTGAGCGCGGGCAGCGCGCCGGGGCGTGCGGGGTCGTCCAGCCAGTACGAGACGGGACGGGCGTCGGACAGGGACGAGGCGACGGTCATGGCGGCTGGGGCCATGGATTCCACTTCCTTAGCGGACGTTCGGGTTGCTGAGCGGTCTGCGGAGGTCCGAGCGGGCGGTTCCTTGCCTGATGCACGCGATCGGGAGGCCGGAAACGGTCACCTGATCATGTCGTCCGGAGGACGGCTGGACGACGGGGGACGGCTGGACGGCTGGACGGCTGGACGGCTGGACGGCTGGACGACGGGGATGGCTGGACGGCGGGTCGGCGGGACGGGTCCGGTGGCGCCGCCGAAGGGCCCGCGACCGCCGTGGCGCGCGGGCCCCGCGCTCACGAGGAGCGCTTGGCGCGGCGGTTGCCGATGATCTGGCCTACCACCACGACCAGCACCGCGACCGCGAACATCGCCGTACCGATCACGTTGATCTGCACCGGTGTCCCCCGCTGGGCCGAACCCCAGACGAACATCGGGAAGGTCACCGTGGCACCGGAGTTGAAGTTGGTGATGATGAAGTCGTCGAAGGAGAGCGCGAAGGCGAGCAGCGCGCCCGCCGCGATCCCCGGCGCCGCGATCGGCAGGGTGACCCGCAGAAAGGTCTGTACCGGCCCGGCGTAGAGATCGCGGGCGGCCTCCTCCAGCCGGGGATCCATGGAGAGCACCCTCGCCTTGACCGCCACCACCACAAAGCTGAGGCAGAAGGCGGTGTGGGCGATGAGGATGGTCCAGAAGCCCAGCTCGGCACCGAGGTTGAGGAAGAGCGTCAGCAGCGAGGCGGCCAGCACGACCTCGGGCATCGCCATCGGCAGGAAGATCAGCGAGTTGACCGCGCCCCGGGCCCGGAACCGGTAGCGGACCAGCGCGAAGGCGATCATCACCCCGAGGACGGTGGCCCCGAGGGTGGCGAAGAAGGCGATCTGGAGCGAGAGGCCGAGCGAACCGCACAGATCGGGCACCCCACAGGGGTTCTTCCAGGCGTCGAGGGAGAACTCGCGCCAGGAGTAGTTGAACTTGCCCACCGGGTCGTTGAAGGAGAACACCAGCACGACCAGGTTGGGCAGGATCAGATAGGCCAGGGTCAGCAGGCCCATCAGGACGACGACGTTACGGCGGAGCCAGCGAAGGGGCGCGCGCATCAGACCAGGTCCTCCGTTCCGGCCCGGCGGATATAGAACGTGACCATGACCAGCACCAGCGCCATCAGCAGGAAGGACAGCGCGGCGGCGGTCGGGTAGTCCAGCACCCGCAGGAACTGCGACTGGATCACACTGCCGACCATCTTGGTGTCGGTGGATCCCAGCAGTTCCGCGTTGACGTAGTCACCGCTGGCCGGGATGAAGGTGAGCAGGGTCCCGGAGACCACCCCGGGCAGTGAGAGCGGGAAGGTGACGGTACGGAAGGTGGTGGCCGGGGTGGCGTAGAGATCGCCCGCCGCCTCGTGCAGCCGGGGGTCGATCCGCTCCAGCGAGGTGTAGAGCGGCAGGATCATAAAGGGAAGGAAGTTGTAGGTGAGGCCGGTGACCACCGCGAGCGGGGTGGCGAGCACCCGGCTGCCGTCGGTCATCCCCAGCCAGTTGGTGATGTCGAGGAAGCCGACGGCCGCCAGGACGTCCACCACCGGGCCGTCGTCGGCGAGGATCGTCTTCCAGGCCAGGGTGCGGATGAGGAAGCTGGTGAAGAAGGGCGCGATCACCAGCACCAGCAGCACATGGCGCCAGCGGCCCGCCTTGAAGGCGATCAGATACGCGAGCGGGTAGCCGAGCAGCAGACAGAGGGCGGTGGCCGTCCCCGCGTAGAGCATGGACCGCAGGAAGTGGGGCCAGTAGTCGCGCAGCGCCTCCCAGTAGGTCGGGAAGTGCCAGGTGACCCGGAAGCCCTCCTCCAGGGAGCCGGTCTGCACGGAGGTCGACGCCTGGTAGACCAGCGGCAGCGCGAAGAAGACCAGCAGCCACAGGATCCCGGGCAGCAGCAGCCAGTAGGGCACGAGTCTGCGCCGCAGCGGGCGACGGCGCACGGTCGGCTCCCCGGTGGCAGGAGCGGCGGTGGCGCTCACGCGCCCTCCCCTGAAGTACCGGGGGTACCGGCGGAACCCGAGGCGCTGGACTCAGTCCCGGCGGAACCCGAGGCGCCGGGTGCGGCCCCGGCGGAACCGGAAGCGCCGGACCTCGTCCCGGCGGAACCGGAAGCGGAAGTCCCGGCGGTGATCCGGGAACCCGACGCCTCGGACCCCTCGGCGCCGGGCCCCGGAGCGGGGGCCGAGGCGGCGACGGCCTCCGCCACGCCGACCGTGCCCGCGCTCGGCGACTGCTCCGCGTCCAGTCCGAAGGTGTGCTCCGGGTTCCAGTGCAGGACGACCCGTGCGCCCGGCACCAGCCCCGGATCCCGCTCCACGTTCTGGACATACACCTCCAGCGCGGACCCGGCCGGGGTGTCGACCCGGTACTGGGTGGAGACGCCGATAAAGCTGGCGGCCGTGATGGTGCCGGTCAGCCGGTTGCGACCGTCGGGTATCCGGTCGGCCGCGTCGTCCCGGCCACCCGGGCCGGCCGCGCCGAGGGTCGTGAGCGCGATCTTCTCCGGGCGTACGCCGACCAGCAGCGGACCCCCGGGCCTGGGGGTGGTGGCACAGCGGGCCGCGGGCAGCCGGAGCGTGGCGCCCGCGGCGGTGACGGTGATCTCGCCCGCCCCGGCACCAGAAGCGGCCGAACCGGGGGAAGCAACAGAACCGGAAGAGGAAACGGAACCAACCGTGACGACCTCGGCCGCGATCAGGTTGGAGCTCCCCAGGAAGTTGGCGACGAAGGTCGTGCGCGGATTCTCGTAGAGGTCGGCGGGCGCGCCGAGCTGCTCGACCCGGCCCCCGTTCATCACCGCGACCGTGTCGGCCATGGTCATGGCCTCCTCCTGGTCATGGGTGACATGGATGAAGGTGATCCCCACCTCGGTCTGGATCCGCTTCAGCTCCAGCTGCATCTGACGGCGGAGCTTGAGGTCGAGCGCGCCGAGCGGCTCGTCCAGCAGCAGCACCTTGGGGTGGTTGATGAGCGCGCGGGCGACGGCGACCCGCTGCTGCTGCCCGCCGGAGAGCTGGTGGGGCTTGCGCCGGGCCAGATCGCCGAGCTGGACCAGGTCGAGCATCTCCCCGACCTGCTTCTTCACGGAGGAGATCCCGCGTCGGCGCAGACCGAAGGCGACGTTCTCGTAGATCGTCAGATGCGGGAAGAGGGCGTAGCTCTGGAAGACGGTGTTCACCGGCCGCTTGTGCGGGGGCAGCTCGGTGACATCGCGGTCGCCCAGGAGGATGGAACCGGTGGTGGGGTCCTCCAGTCCGGCGATCATCCGCAGGGTGGTGGTCTTCCCGGAGCCGGAGGCGCCCAGCAGGGCGAAGAAGGACCCTTCGGGCACCGTCAGGTCCAGCGGGTGGACGGCGGTGAAGGAGGAGTAGGTCTTGCTGATCCCACGGAGGCGGACATCGCCCGCTGTGGTGTCGTTCATGGGTCACGTTCCCGGGGGTGTCGGACGGTACGGGGACGGATCCCCGAGACGGATGGCACGCGGCGGGTGCGCCACGAGCGGTGGCCTGACGGGTGCGGCGCCGCGGCCGTACGGAGCCGGAGGGCCGGGCGGAGCCAGAGGGCCAGGCGGAGCCAGAGGGCCAGGCGGAGCCGGGGCGAGGCCGGGGCGGCTGCCCGCCCGGCCCGCGATGACGCGCCGCCCCCGCGCCTCACGCGCCGGTGAGCGTGGCGAACCTCTCCTCGTACGTCTTCTCCTCCTCGGCGCTCAGCGATCGGAAGGCGTGCGACTTCGCCACCATGGCCCGGTCCGGGAGGATCAGGGGGTTGCGGGCCAGCGCGGGATCGATCTTCGCCAGCTCGGCGCCGACGCCCGCGACCGGACAGACGTAGTTGATGTAGGCGGCGAGCTGGGCGGCCACCGGGAGTTCGTAGTAGTAGTCGATGAGCCGGGTGGCGTTGGCCTGGTGGCGGGCGCCCGCCGGGACGAGCAGATTGTCGCTGGAGGTCAGATAGCCCGCGTCGGGGATGGCGTACTTGATGGCGGGGTTGTCGGCCTGGAGCTGGATGACGTCCCCGGCCCAGGCCAGACAGGCGGCGAGATCGCCCTTGGCGAGGTCGGCGGTGTAGTCGTTGCCCGTGAAGCGGCGTATCTGTTTGCGGTCGACGGCCTTCTGGAGCCGGTCGGCGGCCGCGCCGAAGTCGGCGTCACCGAAGGACGCGGGGTCCTTGCCCAGATCGAGCAGGGTCATCCCGATGGTGTCGCGCATCTCGGTGAGCAGCCCGACCCGGCCCTTGAGCCGGGGGTCGTCGAGGAGCTGCCCGACGGAGGTGACAGTCCGTCCACCGGTCGCCTTGGTGTTGTACGCGATGACCGTGGAGATACCGGTCCAGGGGTACGAGTGGGCCCGGCCCGGGTCCCAGTCGGGGGAACGGAACTGGGGCGAGAGGTTGGCGTAGGCGTGCGGCAGCAGTGAGGCGTCCAGCTTCCGTACCCAGCCCAGCTTGATCATCCGGGCGGCGAGCCAGTCGGTGACGCAGATCAGATCGCGGCCGGTGTCCTGGCCCGCGGCGAGCTGGGGCCGGATCTTCCCGAAGAACTCGACGTTGTCGTTGATGTCCTCGGTGTACTTGACCCGGATCCCGGTGCGCCGGGTGAAGGCGGTGAGGGAGGGGCGGCTGGTGCCGTCCTCGCCGACATCCATGTACTCGGTCCAGTTGGAGAAGACGATCTGCTTCTCCTTCGCGGAGTGGTCGGGCGCCGCGTCACCGTCGCCGCCCTGGCGTCGGGCGGGCGGGATCCCGCACGCGCCGAGGGTGGCGATCCCGCCGAGGGCGAGCGCCCCGGCGCCGGAGGCACGCAGCAGGGAGCGGCGGGTGAGGGCGCCCCGGCCACTGCGCAGGGTGCGCCGCATGGCGGCGAGCGAGGCCGGGGAGAGTCCTTCGGGCTCGTGGGGATCCATGGGCGTGCCCTTTCGGAAGGGGTACGGAAGGTACGAGAAGGTAAAGAGGTTCGGAAGGTGCGAGAAGGTAAAGGAGGTACAGAAACAGACGGAATCGATGGGCACGGAAGGGACGAGGGGGCACCCCGCCACGGCACCGGCCGACGACACCGGCGACGGCGGGCGACGGCCTGACCGACCGGCCGGCCGACGCGAGACGGCCACCGGGCCAACCGGCCAATCCGCCGACCGATGGACGGCGGCCGCCTGACCGACCGGCCAACCGACGGCCGACCGCCTGACCGACCACTCGGCCGACAACCTGCCGGCGGCGGACACGGCCACCCGGCGCCCCCGGCGCCGCGCGAGCCCCGCCGCCGACCGACACCGCCTCACCCGCAGCGCGGTAAACCAGCCGCCCGACGACCAGCCGCCCGGCGGGCGGACCAACCGGCGGCCGGGGACCAACCGATGGACAGGACCCCACCGGCAGCCAGGACCCCACCGACGGACGGGCGCCACCCGGCAGACAGGACCCCACCGGCAGGCGGCCACCACCCGGTGGCGCGCCCCACCACCGTCCCCCTCACCCCTGCCGGTCCCCGAACACCGTGCGGTGCCAGTCCTTGCGCACCGCCGCCGTGTTGTCGAACATCACATGCTTGACCTGTGTGTACTCCTCGAAGGAGTAGGCCGACATGTCCTTGCCGTACCCGGATGCCTTCATGCCGCCGTGCGGCATCTCGCTGATGATCGGGATGTGGTCGTTGATCCAGACGCATCCGGCGGCGATCTCACGGGTGGCGCGCTGGGCCCGGAAGACGTCCCGGGTCCAGGCGGAGGCGGCCAGTCCGTACGGTGTGTCGTTGGCGAGCGCGATGCCCTCGTCGTCGGAGTCGAACGGCAGCGCCACCAGCACCGGCCCGAAGATCTCGGCGCCGACCACCTCGCTCCCTTGCGGGGCGCCGGTGATCAGGGTGGGCGGGTAGTAGGCGCCGGGCCCCTCGGGCACCCGTCCGCCGGTGACGACGGTGGCGTAGGAGCGCGCCCGTTCCACGAAGCCCGCGACCCGGTCCCGGTGGGCGTGGGTGACCAGCGGGCCGATGTCGGTGGACGGGTCGAAGGGGTCGCCCACCCGGACGGTGGCCATCGTCTCCGCGATGCCCTCCACGACCTCCCGGTAGCGGGAGCGCTGGACGTAGACACGGGTGGCGGCGGTGCAGTCCTGGCCGGAGTTGATCAGCGCCGCGGCGACCGCGCCCTGCACGGCGGCCTCGGTGTCGGCGTCGTCGAAGACGAGGAAGGGGGCCTTGCCGCCGAGTTCGAGATGGGTCCGCTTGACGGAGGCGGTGGCGATCTCGGCGACCCGGCGCCCCACGGCGGTGGAGCCGGTGAAGGAGACCATCGCCACGTCCGGGTGGCCCACCAGGTGTTCCCCGGCCTCCGCGCCGGTCCCGGAGACCACGTTGATCACTCCGGCGGGGATCCCGGCCTCGGTGGCGGCCCGCGCGAACATCAGCGAGGTCAGCGGGGTGATCTCGGCGGGCTTGAGCACGATGGTGTTGCCCGCCGCGATGGCCGGGAGGATCTTCCAGGCGGCCATCTGGAGCGGGTAGTTCCAGGGGGCGATGGAGCCGATGACACCGATCGGCTCCCGGCGGACGTACGAGGTGTGGTCCCCGCTGTACTCCCCCGCCGACTGGCCGGTCAGCCGGCGGGCCGCCCCGGCGAAGAAGGAGGTGTTGTCGACGGTGCCGGGCACATCGAACTCGGTCGTCAGCTTGAGCGGCTTGCCGCACTGGAGGGACTCGACCCGGGCCAGCCCGTCGGCGCGCTCGCCGAGGAGGGTGGCGAACCGGTGCAGCGCGTCGGAGCGCTCACCCGGGGTGGCGCGGGCCCAGCCGGGGAACGCCTCCCTGGCGGCGGCCACGGCGGCGTCCACGTCCGCGGTGGACGCGAGCGCGTAGCGGTGGACCACCTCACCACTGGCCGGGTCCACGATCTCCTGGGTCCGCCCGGAGGTGCCGGAGCGGGAGACCCCGCCGACGTACTGCGCGCCGTCCGCGAAGCATTCCATCCCCTGGTGGCGGTTGCGGTTGCCCATGCCGTCTCTCCGTTACATGCGGTACGTCCCGGATGTCCCTGCCCGGCCACCGTCACGCGAGGGCGCCGGAGCGGGGCCGCCCGGCGCGGCGGCGCGGCCCGGCCCCGGGGCGCCGGACATCGCGATGGCCTGAATTGAGTGCCGATCCTGACAGAGCGGACGAGGGCCAACAAGTGATTCCGTCGTTGCCTTTTGGTCACGCGACGGAATCGGTCGACCATCTGTCGCGTCGCGGAACGAATCCGGATACGGAGTGTCCGTGGCGCCGCGCGGTCCCTGCGCGCAGGGGCCTCACCTCGCCCTCGCCGGGAGCCCGGCCCCTCCCCCACGGGATCTCACCTCCTCCCCGCACGGAGCCCGGCCCCTCCCCCCACGGGATCTCGCCCCACCCTTCACTCGCGCCTCAGCAGACCCCGGCCCGGATCCCGGGGATATCACGTGCCCACGCGCCACGACGGCCGCCTACGATGGCCGGGGCCGCCGCTCTCGTACGGCGGCTTCCCCGTTCGTACGGGACCCCGTCCGGGTGACGTACGAGACCGACCGACCCCGTACGGACCCGTACGGGACGACGCGACGCCACGGAGGCTTCGGTGACCGATCTGCGCCCCTTCATCGCGGGACTCCCCAAGGCAGAGCTGCATGTGCACCATGTGGGATCGGCCTCGCCGAGGATCGTCGCCGAACTGGCGGCGCGGCACCCCGACTCCCGGGTCCCCACCGACCCCGAGGCGCTGGCGGACTACTTCACCTTCACCGACTTCGCGCACTTCATCCAGGTGTATCTCTCGGTGGTGGACCTGATCCGCACCCCCGATGACGTACGGCTGCTCACCTACGAGGTGGCGCGGGACATGGCGCGGCAGAACATCCGGTACGCGGAGCTGACCATCACGCCCTCCAGCTCGACCAAGCGGGGCATCGAGGACAAGGCGTTCATGGCGGCGATCGAGGACGCCCGGCTGGCCGCCGAGACCGAGCTGGGCGTGGTGCTCCGCTGGTGCTTCGACATTCCCGGCGAGGCGGGTCTGGAGGCGGCCGAGGAGACCACCCGGCTCGCCGTGGACCTGCGGCCGGAGGGGCTGGTCTCCTTCGGTCTCGGCGGGCCCGAGATCGGGGTGCCCCGACCCCAGTTCAAGCCGTACTTCGACCGGGCCATCGCGGCCGGGCTCCGCTCGGTGCCGCACGCCGGGGAGACCACGGGACCCGAGACCATCTGGGACGCGCTGCGCGAGCTGCGGGCCGAGCGCATCGGCCATGGCACCAGCGCCACCCAGGACCCGGCCCTCCTCGCCCATCTCGCCGAGCACCGCATCCCGCTGGAGGTCTGCCCGACCTCCAACATCGCCACCCGCGCGGTCACGGAGCTGGACGCCCATCCGGTGCGGGAGATGGTCGCCGCCGGAGTGCTGGTGACCATCAACAGCGACGACCCGCCGATGTTCGGCACCGACCTCAACAACGAGTACGCGGTGGCGGCCCGGCTGCTGGAACTGGACGAGCGCGGGCTGGCGGCGCTGGCGAAGAACGCGGTGGAGGCGTCCTTCCTGGACGCGGCGGGCAAGAGCCGCATCAGCACGGAGATCGACTCCTACACGGACACCTGGCTGGCGGCGCGCTGACGCGGTGACGCGGCGGGGGCCGCCGACCCCCGCCCCGGGGCCCCGCCCCGCCCGCCCTCCGCCCCACCGCACGGGCGACAATGCCCCCATGCGTACCGTCACCGCCGTAGGCCACCGTGGCGACCCCTACCGGGTCCGCGAGAACACTCTCCCGTCCGTGCGCTCGGCCCTCGCCCGGGGCGCGGACGCGGTGGAGGTCGATGTCCGGGTCACCGCCGACGGAGTGCCCGTACTGCTGCACGACTCCACGCTGAAGCGGCTCTGGGGCCATGATCTGCGCCTCGCGGACCTCCCTCTGGCCCGGGTGCGCGAGCTGACCGGCGGCGGGGTGCCCACCCTCGCCGACGCGCTGACCGCGCTGGAGGGGGCCGGGCGCCCGGAGGCCCGGCTGATGATCGATCTGCCGGGTGCCGGCCGGGAGTCGGTGCGGACCGTGGTCGGCACGGTCCATGACCACCGGGCCGCCGAGCGGGTGTACTACTGCGCGGGCCCGGTCACGATGTCCCGGGTACGCGCGGCGGACCCGGCCGCCGAGATCGCCCTGACCTGGACCTCCCTCGCCCCGCCCCGCCGTCCGCTGCTGGACGCGGTACGGCCGCGCACCCTGAACTACCGGTTCGGCCTCATCAGCCCCGAGCTGACCGAGCGGGTGCACCGGGACGGGCTGCTGGTCTCGGTCTGGACCGTCGACACCCGCCGCTGGATGCGCCGGCTGGTCGCGGCGGGTGTCGACTCCATCACCAGCAACCGGATCGATGTACTCCACTCCGTACTCGCCCAGACCCGGACGGCGTCCGGCGCCCCGGACTCCCCCGCACCGGCGTCCGCCTGATCGTTCCGGCGTGGTGGGCCGCCGGCCCGCGCTCCCGGCCCGGGATGCCCCGCACCCCACCGCGCACACGAAGACGGCCGCCCCCACCAGGGGGCGGCC
>NZ_JBHVHF010000211.1:0-14484 GCF_042800315.1 Streptomyces sp. NPDC057638 | reverse complement strand
CCCCGGGACGGTGTCCCGGGGCCCGGGGGCCTTGTGTCTCCGCTGACCTGCCGGTTCGTCGGTCCGCTGACCTGCCGGTTCGTCGGTCCGTTGACCTGGCGGTCCGTTGACCTGCCGGTCCGTTGACCTGCCGGTCCGTTGACCTGCCGGTCCGTTGACCTGCCGGTCCGTTGACCTGGCGGTCTGTCGGCCTGCCGGTCTGCCGGTCCGTTGACCTGCCGGTCGTGGGGTCAGTCCTTCTTCGGCTCCTCCAGGCGCGGGAAGAGCACCGCGCCCTTCGTCACCGTCGAGCCCGCCGGGAGCAGCCCCCAGGTGCCCGCGTCCTGGACCCGCTGTCCGGCGAGGGAGCCGAGGGACGCCTCCGCGCCCAGCGAGTCCCACAGCGACTGCGAGGTCTGCGGCATCACCGGGTGGAGCAGCACCGCCATCGCGCGGAGCGACTCGGCCGCCGTGTAGAGGATGGTGGCCAGCCGGGCCTGGCCCTCCGGGGAGGTGTCCTTGGCGACCTTCCACGGCTCCTGCTCGGTCAGATAGCCGTTGACCTGCTTGACGAAGTCGAAGATCGCCAGGATGCCGCCCTGGAAGTCCAGCTCGTCGCCGATCTTCCGGTCCGCCGTGGCGACCGCCGTGGCCAGACCGTCCCGGACCGCCTGCTCGGCGTCCCCGGCGGCCGTGGCCTCCGGCAGCGCGCCGCCGAAGTACTTGCCGACCATGGCGGCGACGCGCGAGGCGAGGTTGCCGTAGTCGTTGGCCAGCTCACTGGTGTAGCGGGCGGTGAAGTCCTCCCAGGAGAACGAGCCGTCCTGGCCGAACGCGATGGCCCGCAGGAAGTACCAGCGGTAGGCGTCCACGCCGAAGTGCGAGGTCAGGTCCTGCGGCTTGATGCCGGTCAGGTTGGACTTCGACATCTTCTCGCCGCCGACCATCAGCCAGCCGTTGGCCGCGACCCGGCCGGGCACCGGCAGGTCGTTCGCCATCAGCATCGCGGGCCAGATGATCGCGTGGAAGCGCAGGATGTCCTTGCCGACGAGGTGCACATCCGCCGGGAAGGTCTCCGCGAACTTCGCCGGGTTCTCGTTGTAGCCGACCGCCGTCGCGTAGTTCAGCAGCGCGTCGATCCACACGTAGATGACGTGCTTGGGGTCCCACGGGACCTTGACGCCCCAGTCGAAGGTGGACCGGGAGATCGACAGGTCCTGGAGGCCCTGCTTGACGAAGTTCACGACCTCGTTGCGCGCGGACTCCGGCTGGATGAAGCCCGGGTTCGCCTCGTAGAACTCCAGCAGCTTCGGACCGTACTCGCTGAGCTTGAAGAAGTAGTTCTCCTCCTTCAGCAGTTCCACGGGCTTCTTGTGGATCGGGCAGACCTTCTGCCCCGCGTACTCGCCCTCGCCGTCGATCAGGTCGGCGGGGAGCTTGTACTCCTCACAGCCCACGCAGTACGGGCCCTCGTAGCCGCCCTGGTAGATCTCGCCCTTGTCGTGGAGATCCTGGACGAACTCCGCGACCCGGTCGGTGTGCCGCTTCTCCGTCGTACGGATGAAGTCGTCGTTCGCGATGTTCAGGTGCTCCCAGAGAGGCTTCCACGCCTCCCCGACGAGCTTGTCGCACCACTCCTGGGGGGTGACCCCGTTCGCCTCGGCAGTGCGCATGATCTTCTGACCGTGCTCGTCCGTGCCGGTGAGGTACCACACCTTCTCGCCGCGCTGACGGTGCCAGCGCGTGAGCACGTCGCCTGCGACGGTCGTGTAGGCGTGGCCCAGGTGAGGAGCGTCGTTGACGTAGTAAATGGGGGTCGTGACGTAGTACGCCTTCGCCCCCTGCTTCTCGGATCCAGTGGCCGCCATGCCCGGAATCCTAACGGTCGGGAGGAGATCGACTCACATGGTGAGAACGGGGGTGGGGTGCGGTGACACGCCCGGGACGGGGGTGCGGGCGGGCCGGTCCGGCGGCGGTACGGCAGCCGTCCAGCCGCAGTCCGGCAGCCTTCCGGCCGTGGGCCTTCCGCCGTCCCCGGCAGTGGTCGCCCACGGTGGCCGGGCCCTCGCGGTGGGTGGCGGCGAGGGCCCGGTGCCGTCCCCGGGCCGGTGCCGTCCCCGGGCCGGTGCCGTCCCCGGGTCGGGGGCGGGGTCTCCTCGGGTCAGGGGCGGGGGCGGGGTCTCCTCGGGTCAGGGGCGGGGGCGCCAGGTGCTCAGCAACCCCGCGAAGAGGGTCTCGTCCGCCACTTCACCGGGGGTGGGGCCCGCGTGGAAGTAGCCCGCGTTCTCGGCCGAGAGCCTGCGGAGGTAGTCGAACGCCTTCGCCTCCTGCTCGCCCCAGGCCACGAACTGCCAGAACACCGGCTGGTTCGCCGCCCGTGCCAGCGCGGCCGTCGCCGCCGTCTTGGACTCGGGCGCCCCATCGGTCTGGAAGATCACGAACGCGGGCGCGGCGGCGTCGCCGGACGCCGCGTGCAGCGCCAGGACCTCGTCGATCGCGACGTGGTAGTTGGTCCGGCCCATCCGGCCGAACGAGGCGTGCAGCTCGTCGATCCTCCCGTCGTACGCGTCGGGGGTGAGCTCCCCCGTACCGTCCACCTCGGTGGAGAAGAAGACCACTCCGACGGAGGCGCCCGCCCGGTCCTCCTCGCGCGGGCCCGCCAGCTCCACGGCGAGGGCGAGCGCCTGCTCGCCGAGCCGCTGGGCGCTGCCGTCCTTGTAGTACGGACGCATGGAGCCCGAACGGTCCAGGACGAGGTACACGCGGGCGGTGGTGTCGCCCAGCCCGGCGGCGCGCAGCGCGGCACGGGCGGGGGTTACGGGGGTGGGGTCGGTGTCCGTGGTGGGGGTGGGGTCGGGCTCCGGTGTGGTCGCTTGCTCCGCTTCCCGGACCACCGCGTCCGGTACCCCTACGTCCGGTACCGGCTCGGTGGTGGGCTCGGCCGAGGTGGCCTCGGGCTCGGGCTCGGTGGCCTCGGGCTCGGTGGTGGGTGCCGGGGGCTCGGGGGCGGTCTCCGCCGTGGGGGCGGGCCGCTGCTCGGGCTCGGTGGGCGGCTGCGCTGCGGTGGGCGGCTCGGGGTGCGGCTCGGGCTCCGGGGTGAGGGCCGGGGCCTGCTCCGCCTCGGTGGCGGTCACGGTCGCGGGGGGCTCCGCGGCCGGAGCGGGCGCCTCAGTCGCCTCGGGTGCCGTGGGCTCCTCGGGGGTGGGGTCGGTGTCCGTGGTGGGGGTGGGGTCGGGCTCCGGTGTGGCCGCTCGGTCCGCTTCCCGGACCACCGCGTCCGGTACCGGCTCGGTGGTGGCCGCGGCGGTCGCGGGGCCCGGAACGTCCGCCGGGGCCTGCTCGGGCGTGGCTTCCGTGGCGGGGGCCGTGATCTCAGGGGCGGGGGCGGCCGGGTCGGCGGCCCGGTCCTCGGCGATCCGGGCCGGGGACTCGGTGGTCTCGGTGGTGGTTTCGGCGGTGCTCTCCCGGGCCGGTTCCACGACCGGTGCGGCCGGTTCGGGGCGCGCCTCCGTGGCGTGGGGTTCCGGGGTGGGTTCGGCCTCCGCCCGCGGTTCGACGGCGTCCGGGCGGGCGTCCGCCATGGCGTCGGCGGCCTCGGCGGCCTTCGGCTCCGGCTCGGGGCTCGCCTCGGGCTCGGGCTCCGGCTTCGGGTCCGCCTCGGGCTTCGCCTCGGCCACCGGCTTGGCGGGCTCCGGCTTCGGCTCCGGCTCTGTTTCCGGCGTCGCCGCGGTGGCGGGCGGGACGGTGGATGTGTCGGCCGTCGGCTCCGCGTCGGTGGCGGGCTCCGCCGCCGGAGTCCCGGTGCGCGTCCCGGCGGACGGCTCCTGTACCGGCTCCGGGCGCGGCTCGGGCTCCGGTTCCGTACGGGACTGCCGCGGCACCGTCGGACGTACCCGGGGCTGCGGGTTGTCGAAGGCGGCCGACACCAGCTCCGCCGCCCGCGTGGCTGGTGAGCTCTTCTCGGTGGGTGCGGTGGGTGCGGTGGGTGCGGTGGGTGCGGTGGAGGCCGGTGCCGCGGGCGTCTCGGGCTCCGGCTCCTCCTCCCTCGGCGGGACCGTCGGCTTGGCCGGTTCCGTACGTTCCGCCGTACGTTCCGCCGGACGTTCCTCCGTACGCTCCTCGACCCGCTCCTCCGTACGCTCGGACTGGGCCGGTACGGAGGAGGGCGACGAGGGCGACGGCGACGACGGCTCCGTGGACTCAGCCCGTCCCGAGCGGTCGCGGCCGAACACCTTGCGCAGCAAGCTCCGAATGCCCATGTGCGAGCCTTTCGCATGAGTGCGGTTGGAGTACATGCCCACCTCTGACCCGGGGCCGCCAGGGTTGTTCCGGGCCGGTCCTGGCCAGAGCGGACACGTAAGGTTATCCGCCATGCCGCGACGGCCTCAGCGGGGCCATGGAGCGGACCCCGCCGGGGCGGTGGTTGTCCCGGTGGCCGGTATCCGGCGGCCCGTACCACCTCACTCCACGACTCACCTTCACTCCCCGTTCACCCTGAATCCGCCGCATCACCCATGTTTCCCCCCTAACGTCACCGCCGGAGATCCCAGGGACTGTCGGCGCGCCGGGTGCGTGCCGGAGGAGGAACGACGACGTGCGCAGACTGCTGCCGCTGCTGAGCACCGCACCGCACGCGGGAGGGCGCTCCGCGCTCACCTGCCGCTACCGCTGTGGTGACGCCTGCTTCCAGGAAGTGCCGAACACCAGCGACAACGAGTACGTCGGCGATGTCATCGCCCGTGCTCTGTCGCGCCGATCGATGGTCCGCGCCGCCGCCGTGGTGACCGTCGCGGCCACCGCCGGGGTGGCCACGGTCACCGGCCCGGGCGGTGGCGCGAGCGCTGCCGCCGCCGTCCCGGCGCACCGGGGCGCGACCGGCGCGGACCGGGGCGCGCGGGGACTGCGCTTCACGCCCGTCGCGCCGAACACCAAGGACAAGGTCACCGTCCCGTCCGGCTACACCCAGGACGTCGTGATCCGCTGGGGCGACCCCATCCTGCGCGGCGCCCCCGCCTTCCACCCGGACCGTCAGTCCGCGCAGGCGCAGGCGGGACAGTTCGGCTACAACAACGACTTCCTCTCGCTGCTGCCGCTCCCCGGTGAGCGCGGCCGCCAGGTGCTCGTCGCCAACCACGAGTACACCGACGAGATGCTCATGTTCCGGAAGTACGACCCGGAGCGGCCCACCCGTGAGCAGGTCGAGATCGCCTGGGCCGCGCACGGTCTCTCCGTGGTCGTGGTGCAGGAGGAGCGCGGCACCGGCCGGCTGACGCCCGTCACCCGCCACCACCTCAACCGCCGTCTCACCGCCACCAGCCTCTTCAAGGTCACCGGCCCGGCCGCGGGCAGCCGCCTGCTGCGGACCTCGGCCGACCCGAGCGGCACCCGGGTGCGCGGCACCCTCAACAACTGCGCGGGCGGCACCACCCCCTGGGGCACCACACTCCATGGCGAGGAGAACTTCAACCAGTACTTCGCCAACGGCTCCAGCGAGACCGACCAGCGGTACGGCATCGCCGCGGGCCCCTCCGAGCGCAAGTGGGAGAGGTTCGACAAGCGCTTCGACGTCCAGCGCGAGCCCAACGAGTCCCACCGCTTCGGCTGGGTCGTCGAACTCGACCCCTACGACCCCGACTTCACCCCGCGCAAGCGGACCGCGCTCGGCCGTTTCAAGCACGAGGCGGCGCAGCCCCGGCTCACCGACGACGGCCGCCCCGTCGTCTACATGGGGGACGACGAGCGTTTCGACTACTTCTACAAGTTCGTCTCCTCCCGGTCGATGAAGCGGGGCGACTCCCGCGCCGCCCGCGAACACAACCGCACCCTGCTGGACCACGGCACCCTCTATGTCGCCAAGCTCTCCGGCGACAGCCCGGGTGACATCGACGGCTCCGGCCGTCTGCCCGACGACGGCGAGTTCGACGGCTCCGGCGTCTGGATCCCGCTGGCCACCGGGGACGTCTCACACGTTCCCGGCATGACCGCCGACGAGGTCTACGTCTTCACCCGTGTCGCCGGGGACAAGGTCGGCGCCACCAAGATGGACCGGCCCGAGGACGTCGAGCCCTCGCCCCGTACCGGCCGCGTCTATGTCGCCCTCACCAACAACACCGACCGGGGCAAGCCCGGCAAGCCCGGGGCCGACGAGGCCAACCCGCGCGCCCTCAACAAGCACGGCCAGATCCTGGAACTGGCCGAGCACTGGGACGACCCCGCGGGCGACGGCTTCGCCTGGCGCCTCTTCCTGGTCGCCGGGGACCCCAAGGACCCGTCGACCTACTTCGCGGGCTTCCCCAAGGAGAAGGTCAGCCCCATCTCCTGCCCCGACAACGTCGCCTTCGACCCCCACGGCAATCTGTGGATCTCCACCGACGGCAACAAGCTCGGCTCCCACGACGGTCTCTTCGGCGTCGCCACCCACGGGTCGCGCCGGGGTGAGCTGAAGCAGTTCCTGACCGTGCCGATCGGCGCCGAGACCTGCGGACCGGTGATCCAGGAGCGCCGGGTGCTCGTCGCCGTCCAGCACCCGGGCGAGGTCGACGGAGCCTCGGTCGAGAAGCCCGCCAGCACCTGGCCGGACGGTCCGGGCCGACTCGTCCGTCCTGCGGTCGTCGCCGTCTGGCGCAAGGACGGCCGCGACATCGGCGTCTGACTCGAGCCGAACGCCTTCGGCCCGCCCCGCGCCGTAGAGTCGGATGCATGGATACCGAAGGGACAGAAGGGACCGTACGGGTCGACGCCTGGATCTGGTCCGTACGTCTCACCAAGACCCGTTCCGACGCGGCCACCGCCTGTCGCGCCGGTCATGTCAGGGTCAATGGCGAGCGCGTCAAGCCCGCCCACGGCCTCAAGGCGGGTGACCAGGTGCGGCTCTTCCACGCGGGACGTGAGCGGGTGGTCGTCGTCTCGAAGATCATCCGCAAGCGGGTGGGTGCCCCGGTCGCGGTGGAGTGCTACGTGGACAACAGCCCGCCGCCTCCGCCGAGGGAGCTCACCGCCTCGGCAGGAGTGCGCGATCGTGGCGCGGGCCGCCCCACCAAGCGGGACCGCCGTGACATGGAACGCCTCAGGGGCGGAACGCCCTCGGCCTGAACGCGGCCCGGGAACCACCCCGCGTGGCAACCCCTCGTACACCGGTCATACGACCGTGTTCGAGGGGCCCACGGGCGGATGGACCCTATGGCTCATGTGGCCGGTGTACGGGGCGTTCCGTCCGGCTCCCGGCGCGGCTCACTCCGCGGTGCCCCGCCGCTCCCGCCATGGCTCACTCCGCCGGGCTCCGCCGCTGTCGCTCCCGGCGCGGTGGTGAGGCGATGGCCCTCGCCGCCGTCACCTCGTGGCGCAGCGGTGCCAGTACCCCCTTCTCGTCGCCGGGCAGTACCGCCCGTACCTCCACCAGCACTTCGCTGCTGCGCAACCCCTCCGCCAGCTCCCGCAACTGGCGCTCGACCGCCGCCACCTCCTCCCCGCTCGGCGGGGTCGCGCCGTGTTCCACCCGGACCCGCGCCCCCGTGATCGCGTCCACGATCCGCTCGACCGCGACCACCAGGGGCCACCAGGCCGCCGCCCGGTCACCCGTCGGCGGAGGCTCGGTGAGCGCCCGCTGGAACTCCGACCGTACGGCGGACAGTTCGCGGTAGATCCGCCGTCTCCGGCGTACCTGCTCCGTACGGTCGCGTCCGTCGCCCGTCGTGAACGCGCAGCCCACATAGCCCGCGGTCTCCTCCACCGCGGCCGCCAGCCGGTCGCCGATCCGGCTGTGCCAGCTCTCCGGCCAGATCAGATAGCCGACCACCAGCGCGATGACACAGCCGATCAGGCTGTCCGTCAGCCGGGGCAGCACCAGCCCGAACCCCTCACGGTTCAGGGTGTCCGAGAGCAGCAGGATCACCGGGGTGATGGCCGCCGTCTGGAAGGCGTACCCCTTCGCCGAGAACCAGGGGATCAGCCCCGCCAGCAGCATCATCACCGGCACGTCCCACCACCCGCGCGGTACCGCAGCGAGCAGCACGGCCGCCACCAGCAGTCCGGCCGCCGTGCCCAGGGCCCGCAGTACCGCCCGGGAGAAGACCGACCCGAAGTCGGGCTTGAGGACGAAGGTGACGGTGAGCGCGACCCAGTAGGAACGTTCCACCTCGATGAGCGACACGAGCGCCTGGGCCATCCCGATGCAGAGGGCCAGCCGCAGCCCGTAGCGCCAGGACGCCCCGGAGAAGAGCACGCCCCGGGCCGTGGCCCGGAACCGGACGCTCAGCGTCGCGGGCCTGCCCAGCCGGTCACCCTCCTGGTACGGATCCGGATCGGTCGCGTAGACCACGGTCGCCGCGTGCCGCAGCGCCGCGTCCACCGCCCGGTCCGCCGGTCCCTCCGGCTCGGGCAGCGTCAGCTCGGGTGCCTCGCCCTGTGCCCGCGCCCCTTCCTTCGTGCCCCGTGCCTTCGTGCCGCGTGCCTTCCTGCCTCGTGCCTTCGTGCCCTGCCCTTCCGCGTGCTGTCCCTTCGTGCGCCGCTCTTCCGTGCGCCGCCCTTCCGGGTCCCGTCCCTCCGTGATCGTCCGTGCCAGTTCCCGTACCGTCTCCGCGATCTCGGCGCGACGGGAGGCCCTCCCGTACAGATGCGCCGCCGCCGCTGCCTCCAGCAGCGGCATCAGCACGTTGAGCTGCGCCAGCAGCCGCACCAGAGGACTGCGTCTGCCGTGGTCACGGGCGCGGCGGGCCAGGATCAGGTCATAGGCGTGGTTGAGGGAGTCGGTCACCTCCTGCCGCCGTTCCTCGTACCCGGGGGTCCCGGCCGCCGCGAACAGTTCGGCGACCCCCTGATAGGTGGCGGCCACCGCGTCCCGCTCCGGTGTCTCGCCGCGCAGTGGCCAGCCGAGCAGCGAGAGCAGCAGGACGAACAGTCCGCCGACCGTGAGCAGCACGGGCGCCAGCCACCACGGCTCGGGCATCTGGAGCCCGGCGCCCACCACCGCGTTCAGCAGGAGCAGCAGCCCGGAGACCGAGGCGACCGCGCCGATCGACGAGATCATCCCGGAGACCAGGGCGACCAGCGTCAGCACACCCACGGCCACCCAGCCGTGCCCGTACACCAGGGTGCCGACGGTCACCCCGATCGCGCCGAAGAGCTGGGGAACGGCGATATGGAAGATCCGCATCCGATAGGCGTCGGCGGTGTCGCTGATGACCCCGGACATCGCGCCCATCGACGCCAGCGCCCCGTACTCCGGCCGCCCGGCGGCCAGCCCGGCCGCCAGCGGTACGGAGAGCGCCACCCCGGCTCGGGCCGCGGCCGCCCACGGTACGGGTGCCGAACGCGGTCTCAGGCCGCTGAGCAGCCACTCGGGTGGGGACAGCCGTCCCGCTTGGGTCTCCATGGTCACCATGTGACCCATGCCCGCGCCCGAGGGCAAGCCCGGCCAGGCCCGTCAGACCCGATGCCCCGACCCGGGGAGTCCGGTCTGACGGGCCGGCCCGGCTCCCCCGTACCGCCCCGGACCGCGCGGCGCTAGGTTCGCCGGTCGGTGTTGGCGCCGGAGCCAGCAGGGTCGCTCGATCCGCCAGGGTCGCTCGATCCGCCGGGGTCGCTCGGTCCGCCGGGGTCGCTCGGTCCGTCGGGGGTGCTCGGTCCGCCAGAGTCGCTCGGTCCGTCGGGGCCCCTCGGTCCGCCGGGGGCGCGAGAACCGCTGGAATCGCCAGATCCGTCGGAGCTACTGGAGCTGCCGGAGTCGTTGGGGTCGCCAGATGCGCTGGAGTCGCCAGATCCGTCGGAGCAGCAGGTCCCGCTGGGGCTCGCGGTGCCGCCGGACCGGTCCTTGGGCTCGTACGAACGCAACGCGCCGATCAGCAACTCCACACCGAACGCGAACTCCTCGTCGTGGTCGATCGCCGCCGGTGTCGGCGCCGCGCGGGCCACGGAGGAGAAGCCGGACTCGGTGCGACGGGCGGCGCGCTCGCCTCCGGGCTCCTCGTCCGCGCCGGAGAAGGCGGGAGAGGCGTGGAACTGCCGGAGCAGCGCGCCCACCTGGAAGGCGGCGAACGTCCGCAGCGCGTGCACCGCCAGCCTCTCCTCGAAACCGTGGTCCAGCAGGACCGAGAGCGAGCGGTCGACCGGTGCGAGGGCGGTCGAGGTGGAGAGCTGGTGGGTCAGGACCAGTTCGCAGGCGCGGGGATGCCGGAGCGCGGCGCGCCGGAAGCCGTGCGCGGCGGCCCGGACGCCGTCCTCCCAGCACCCCTCGAACCGCTCGGGCAGCCCCATGTCCACGGTGAGGCGTTCGGTGACACCGTCGATCAGGTCCGCCTTGCCGCCCACATGGTTGTAGAGCGACATGGCCTGCACACCGAGGGCGGCGGCGATCCGGCGCATGGACAGCCGTTCCACGCCTTCGTCGTCGATGATCGCCAGCGCGGTGTCGATGATCCGTTCCCGGGAGAGCGGCTCACGCCTGCTGGTGGGGGATCCGGGGGGCGTGAGGGATCCGGGGGATATGGGGGACTCGGGGAGTGTGGGGGATCTGGTGCTCGTGGCGGAGTCGATGGTGGTGGGGGATCCGGTGGTGGTGGGGGATCCGGTGGTGGTGGGCGTTTCGGACGGGCGGTCGACCGGTCCGGCCCCGGACGCGGTGGGGGCCTGCTCTGTGTCTGTGAAGGGCCCCTGTTCTACGACTTCTCCGACGGGCATACGGCGGCTCCTGCGTTTCCCGGGTCTGGGGTGACCCGTGCGTCGATGACTTACGGTTGACGTAGCTCGTCTCGATCCCGGCTCACGCCGAACTCAGGGCATGGGCCGCACAGTTGTCTCACCACGCTGTACGCCGCTGACCGCCCGGTTGTTCACCCTTGGAGGTAGGGGATCGATGAGTACCGGCACGCGCGAGGACGCGAACGAGGACGTGGGCGAGGGCTTACGTACCGGCGATGAGCTTCGGAAGGTGCGGGAGACGCTCGTCCGTGAACATATGGAGAGCGAGAATGCCAAGGAGTTCGAAAGGACGTTGAGCACTTTCGATCGCCCTCGGTATGAGATCGTCCCGACCGGTCAGTTCCATGTCGGGCCCGATGAGGTCTCCGCCTACTACGAGACCACCCGCACCGCCTTTCCCGACCAGCGCAACGAGCTCGTGTCGCTGCGGCACGCGGACGATGCGGTGATCGTCGAGTTCGACCTCCTCGGCACACACCGGGGGGAGTTGCTGGGGTTTCCCCCGACCGGCCGTTCCTTCCGCTGCCGGATGATCGCGCTCTTCCTGTTCGAGGACGAGCGGCTGGTCTGCGAGCGGGTGTACTTCGACACGGCCACGGTGTTGTCCCAGCTCGGACTGTTGCCCGCGCTCCCTCTCCCGGCCCCGCGGCCCGCCGACGCCAGGTGATCTCCGGGGAGCCATGAGGTGTCCCCGGGCGGGATGTGCCTGTTCGCGCGGTTCGTACCGGCGCTCCGGCGCGGCTCGCACGCGCTCCGGAAGGCGTGGGATCCGGACGCGTGATCCGGACGCGCGATCCGGACGCGCGATCTGGATAGGGGAGCTGGATAGGGGAGCTGGATGGAAGATCTGGACGCGCGCGATCCGGTCACGCGCGGCGCGGTTCGCGCGTGTTCTGATCTCGCGTGATCTGTTCATACGAGGGAACCTGAGCTGATCGTTCGCCGCGCGCCACCTCCGTACCCCGCGTCGTTCAGGGAGGAGCACTCCTCATGCCCACGGTCCACCACCTCAACTGTGCCCCCATGCGTCCCCTTGGCGGCTCTCCGCTGGTCGCCCACTGTCTTCTGGTCGAGACGGACGACGGGCTCCTGCTCGTGGACACGGGGCTCGGTACGGAGGACGTCACCAACCCCCACCGCCTCGGCGCGTTCTTCCGCCGGTCCATGCGGCCCTCGCTCGACCTCACACTCACGGCGGCCCACCGCATCCGTGCCCTGGGGCACGACCCGGGGGACGTACGCGATGTCGTCGTCACCCATCTCGACCTCGATCACGCGGGCGGGCTCTCCGACTTCCCCGAGGCGCGCGTCCATGTGCGCGGCGACGAGTTCCGGGCCGCGACCCGCCGCGCGACACCGCTCGAAGCGGGCCGCTATCTGCCCGTCCAGTGGGCGCATGGGCCGCGGTGGATCCTGCATGAGACGGCGGACGCGGACTGGTACGGCTTCGCGGCGAGCCCGGTCCGGCGGTTGCCCGATGTCCTGCTGGTGCCGTTGCCGGGGCACACCCGGGGCCACTGCGGGGTCGCCGTCCGCACCACGGACGGCTGGCTGCTGCACGCGGGCGACGCGTACTTCTTCCATGGCGAGACCGATCCGCGCGAACCGCGCTGTCCTCGTATGACCGCCTTCCACCAGCGTCTGGTGGCGCAGGACCACGCTCAGCGCGCGGCCCAGGTCGCGCGTCTGCGCAAGCTGCGGCGTACCGCCCCGGAGCGGGTCCGCGTCTTCTCCGCGCATGACACCCATGAGTTCGCCGACCTCGCGGCGTCTCGCGTCCATGCGAGCTCGGCCTCCTGAGCCGTCCCCCTTCCGTACGCCGCGCTGACGGCTCTCTCGCGCCGTACGGGACGGGGGTGGGACGGGCCTGGAGGTTGGGCGCGACGGGGCGGGGCGGGATGGTGGGGCGGTGGCGGTGGCGGTGGCGGGGCGGGCGCGGCGGGATGCGGGTGGGGCGGGGTGGCGACGCGGGCGCGGGAAGGGGCGCTCAGCGCGCGCGGCGGCGCCCGGAGGCGTACGGCAGCGCTTCCGCGAGCCCCTGCCCGCGCCCGGCCCACCACGCGGTGATGGCCAGCGCGAGCCCCACCCCGACCAGACACCACGACGCCAGCCGCAGCGTCGCCGTCAGCGCGTCGAAGACCGCGCCCGCCGCCGCGCGGTCCACGTCGGCCGGCAGATCGCCCAGCGTGAGGGCGCGCCCGACAGCGACGACCAGACGCAGCAGCAGGCCCCCGACGGCCACGGCCAGGCCGAGCGCGGCCAGCGCGGGCAGCCGTCGTCGTGCCAGCGGGACCGCCACCACCGCCAGCAGCAGGGTGCCCACCGGAAGCCAGAGCCCGGCGGCCTGGAGGTCGTCGAACGCCGCGCGCGCGGCGCCGAGGCGCCGTGACTCCACCACCGTGATGGTGATGTCGGCGACCGGGATCTGGTCGGCGAACGGCACCCCGTCGGTGATCAGCTCCCGCTTCACCTGCTCGATCACGGGTGCTAGATCAATACTGGCGGCGTCCCCGTCCTCGCTGGTCAGCGCCTGTTCGACGGCCGTGTGGGCGGCCCGGTTGACCGTGTTCCAGGCCGTCGCGTACGCGGGGGTCCCGGCGAACGACAGCACCGCGTCGCGCACCAGGTCCCGTACGCCGCCGGTGAACGGGCCCACGTCGACCTGCCGGATCACCTCGTCGGCGATCCGGTCGGCGACCGCGCCGCGCACGGTGGGGTCGGCGGCGAGCGGCGCCATCGCGGAGACATAGCCGTCCGTATCGCCGATCTCCCGCTCGGCCCACACGGCCAGCGCGCTCAGTGGCGTCAGTACGGCCACGAGCGCGATCAGCACCGTGGACACCGCTGTCGACATCGCCGGGAGAACGCTCCGCACGTCTCCAGGGAACGTGCGCTCCCGTCCCGCCGCGACCGGTGCTCGGCCGACTGGTACTCGGCCGACCGGGCGCGCCGCGTGTCCGCGCGGAGCGCGTCCATGTCGCGCGTCCATGTCGCGCGACACCGAGGCGGTCCTCGGGCCTCCGCGCCCCGGCCCGGCGCCCCGGCGCTCCGGGCCCGGTCGCGCGCCCTGCCCTGACCTGCCGCGCACGCCGACTTGCCGCGCCCGGCGCCCGGGTGTGCCCTGAGAGGACGCGGTACGCGAGGAAGGAGCCCCGCCATGGCCACACACGCGACGGCGTCGGCACGCCACCACCACCCCACCACCACGACGCGCAGTTGGGCCGTGCCGCTGGCCCTCGGCGCCCTCTTCGGCTTCTACGCGGGTTATCTGCATCGCACCGGGGTGCCCGTGAGCTGGTGGGACGTCCTCTACGGCTTCGTGGCCGGGGTCGTCTTCACGGCGCTGGCATACGGGCTGGGGCGGATCCAGGGGCGGCTGCCCCGGGAACTGCGCGCCGGGGCGTACGGGGCGCTGTGCGGGGTCGCGATCGGCTTTCTGCACAGCCTCACCGGGGACAGTGTGCTGGCCTCCGCCGGAATGGGGCTGATGTTCGGCCTGGCGATGGTCGTCGTGTCCTTCTACGTCTTCTACCAGCGGGAGCCCTGAGCGGGTACGGGCGAGCGCGGCCCGTGGGGGCGGGCGGTGCGGCTCCACCCGTGCGCGTACCCGTGGTCACCGGGTCCATGGCGCTGTCCCGCCGCCCGGCCCCGTGAACCGGCCCGGCCCCGGTGTAGGGGTCCGGACCGCCCGGTGAACGGGTCCGGCCAGAAGCGTCGTGGCTGCCGGGGTAGGCCCGGAGGCATACGCCAGAACCGGGCTCGCGGCAGTCGGAGACCGCCTCGCGCGGCCGCCAGATTCGATCTGGCGGC
>NZ_JBHVHF010000210.1:0-14541 GCF_042800315.1 Streptomyces sp. NPDC057638 | reverse complement strand
GGCCCGGACACGGTGAGTGTGTCCGGGCCCTCGGGCCGTGCGTGCGGGGGTGGTCAGCGGAGCTGGGCCGCCCTGGCCTCCCTGCGATTGTCACGGAAGGTGTTCACCCGGCGGGCCGTGGCGAAGAGCGGGATCACCGCTCCCAGCACGACCTGGAGGGCACAGCCGGTCTGGAGCAGCAGCTGACCGCCGGGGGCGTCGAACGCCCAGGCCGCCAGCAGCCCCATCGCGGAGATGATCCAGCTGAGCATCGCCACCGCGAGCACCCCGCGCGGCTTGGGGTACTCCACCCGGCTCACCATCAGCCATGCCGTACCGATGATCGCCAGGAGGGTCGGGATGAACGGCAGCCCCAGCAGCACGATCGACACCACCGTCAGCGCGCCGAAGGGGCTCGGCATGCCCTGGAACATGCCGTCCTTCATCGTCACGCAGGAGAACCGCGCGAGTCTGAGCACCACCGCCAGCAGCACCACGATCGCGGCGACCGCCGAGACCTTCTGATGAGCGTCGTCCGCCACCATGCCGTAGACGAGGACGAAGTACGCGGGAGCGAGGCCGAAGCTGATGAGATCGGAGAGGTTGTCCAGCTCCGCGCCCATCGGCGAGCTGCGCAGCTTGCGCGCCACGAGACCGTCGAAGAGGTCGAAGATGGCGGCCAGCAGCATCAGGATGACGGCGGTCGCGGCGCTGTGCCGCGCCATGCCGACCTCCTCGCTCCCGGTGAGGTGCGGGATGAGGATTCCGGTAGTGGTGAAGTACACCGCCATGAATCCACAGGTCGCGTTACCGAGAGTGAGCGTGTCCGCTATCGACAGACGCAGTGAGAGAGGCATCTCCTCGGCGTCGTCGCCCTCCGCCCCGGACCGGGCGCCCGCCTCGTCCTTGGTCCAGCCCGGCTGTGTCTCCGGGTCAATCACGGTCAATGCGAGTCACCCCCGCGATCGTTTTCTGCCCGACCTCGACCGCGATCTCCACACCCTCCGGAAGGTAGAGATCGACGCGCGAACCGAAACGGATCAGACCGACCCGGTCGCCCTGCTCGACCTTGGTGCCCTCGGGCAGGTACGGAACGATGCGGCGGGCGACGGCCCCGGCGATCTGGATCATCTCGATGTCACCGAGCTCGGTGTCGAAGTGCCAGACGACGCGCTCGTTGTTCTCGCTCTCCTTGTTGAACGCGGGAACGAAGCCCCCGGGCACATGCTCCACGGAGGTGATCGTGCCCGCGAGCGGAGCGCGGTTCACATGGACGTTGAGCGGGCTCATGAAGATCGCGACGCGGGTGCGGCCGTCCTTCCACGGCATGATGCTCTGCACCACGCCGTCGGCGGGCGAGATGACCCTTCCCGGGGCGATCTCGCGCTCGGGGTCGCGGAAGAACCACAGCATGCCCGCCGCGAGCGCGGTGGCGGGCACGGCGATGGCCGCGGCGCTTCGGGAGCGACGGGCGCGCGCCAGGCTCAGGGCCGCGGTGGCGACGGTCGGCAGAAGCCACGGCGATGCTCCGCGCGCGAGGCGGACGCTGCCGCGAGGTGCAGAGGTTTGGCTGTGGGGCATGGATGACCTTCGTAGCAGGTGATGCCGCGCGGGCAAAGGGGACGGGCGGCTTTCCGATCGATGCTATCGGGTGCGGGGCGTAACTGGGAAAGCCAGAAGCCGAGTCGGCGGCCTGAAGCCGATGGCCCGGTGTGATGTTCTTCGCGGTTCAACTACCACAAAGCTGACATTCAGCCCTCTGATCGGTATTCCTCCAGCAGTCGGCGCCCGATGATCATCTTCTGGATCTCCGCGGTGCCCTCGCCGATCAGCAGCATGGGTGCCTCGCGGTAGAGCCGCTCGATCTCGTACTCCTTGGAGAAGCCGTAGCCGCCGTGGATGCGGAAGGCGTCCTCCACGACCTCCTTGCAGTACTCGGAGGCCAGATATTTGGCCATCCCGGCCTCCAGGTCGTTTCGTTCCCCGGAGTCCTTTTTGCGTGCGGCGTTCACCATCATCGCATGGGCCGCCTCGACCTTGGTCGCCATCTCCGCCAGCTTGAACTGAATGGCCTGGTGGAAGGCGATGGGGCGGCCGAAGGTGTGGCGCTGCTGGGCGTAGGAGATCCCCAGCTCGAAGGCACGCTGGGCGACCCCGCAGCCACGCGCCGCGACATTGACCCGGCCGACCTCGACGCCGTCCATCATCTGGTAAAAACCGCGGCCGGTCGTCCCGCCAAGTACCCGATTGGCCGGAATGCGCAGTCCGTCCATGATGAGCTCGGTGGTGTCGACACCCTTGTAGCCCATCTTCTCGATCTTCCCCGGGATGGTCAGACCCGGGCGGACCTCGCCGAAACCGGGCTCCTTCTCCACCAGGAAGGTCGTCATCGAGCGGTGCGGCGGGCTCCCCTCGGGGTGGCCTTCGTCACTGCGGACCAGTACGGCGACCAAGGAGGACGTGGCGCCGTTGGTCAGCCACATCTTCTGGCCGTCCAGGACATAGCAGTCGCCGTCCCGGACCGCCCGGGAGGTGATCGCCGACACATCGGAGCCCAGGCCCGGCTCCGACATGGAGAAGGCGCCGCGTACCTCCCCGAGCGCCATCCGGGGCAGGAAGGTCTCCTTCTGCTCCGGGGTGCCGTGCCGCTGGAGCATGTACGCGACGATGAAGTGGGTGTTGACGATCCCCGACACCGACATCCAGCCCCGGGAGAGCTCCTCCACACACAGGGCGTAGGTCAGCAGCGACTCCCCGAGCCCGCCGTACTCCTCCGGGATCATCAGCCCGAAGAGCCCCAGGTCCTTGAGGCCCTCCACGATCTGGGCCGGGTACTCGTCCCGGTGCTCCAGCTCGGTGGCGACCGGGAGTATCTCCTTGTCGGTGAAGTCCCTGACCGTGGCCAGGATCTCCCGCTGGACCTCGGTCAGCCCGTCCGTGCGCGCCAGCCGTCCCATCGTCAGTCCTCCTGTCCGCGGGCGGTGCCGGGGGTGGGGCGGCCGGGCTGTTCGCCCCCGCGTTCCTTGACATAGCTCTCGGTGGGCACCATCACCGTGCGGCGGAAGACACAGACGAGGGTGCCGTCCTGGTTGTAGCCGCGGGTCTCGACGCGGACCACGCCCCGGTCACTCCGGGAGCGCGAGGGCGTCTTCCCCAGCACGGTGGTCTCGCCGTAGAGGGTGTCGCCATGGAACGTCGGCGCCACATGCCGGAGCGACTCGACCTCCAGATTGGCGATGGCCTTGCCCGACACATCGGCCACGGACATCCCCAGCAGCAGGGAGTACACATAGTTCCCGACGACCACGTTGCGGCCGAAGTCGGTGGAGTGCTCCGCGTAGTGCGCGTCGAGGTGGAGCGGGTGGTGGTTCATGGTGAGCAGACAGAAGAGGTGGTCGTCGTACTCGGTGACGGTCTTGCCGGGCCAGTGCTTGTAGACGTCACCGACCGTGAACTCCTCAAAGGTGCGGCCGAACTGCATCGGGATCAGTCCTCCGGGGGCTGGAAGGCGGATGTACGGGTCATTCCGGCGGCGCGGCCCTTGCCGGAGACGACCAGCGCCATCTTCCGGCTGGCCTCGTCGATCATCTCGTCGCCGAGCATCGCCGAGCCCTTCCGGCCGCCCGCCTCCGAGGTGTGCCAGGCGTAGGCGTCCAGGATCAGCTCGGCGTGGTCGAAGTCCTCCTGCGCGGGCGAGAACACCTCGTTCGCCGCCTCGATCTGCCCCGGGTGCAGCACCCACTTGCCGTCGAAGCCCAGCGCGGCCGCCCGGCGGGCGACCGCACGGAAGCCGTCCACGTTGCGGATCTGGAGATACGGGCCGTCGATCGCCTGGAGGTCATGGGCGCGGGCGGCCATCAGGATGCGCATCAGGATGTAGTGGTAGGCGTCGGCGTCATAACCGGGCGGCTGCTCGCCCACCACCAGCGACTTCATATTGATGGAGGCCATGAAGTCGGCCGGGCCGAAGACGATGGTCTCCAGCCGGGGGGAGGCGGCGGCGATGGCGTCGACGTTCACCAGGCCCCGGGCGTTCTCGATCTGCGCCTCGATGCCGATCCGCCCGACCTCGAAGCCCATCGCCTTCTCGATCTGCGTCAGCAGCAGATCCAGGGCGATGACCTGCTGGGCGTCCTGCACCTTCGGCAGCATCAGACAGTCCAGGTTCTGGCCCGCGCCCTCCACCACCGTCACCACATCGCGGTAGGTCCACTCGGTGGTCCAGTCGTTGATCCGCACCACCCGGGTCTTGGTGCCCCAGTCCCCCTCGTTGAGGAACTTCACGATCGTGTGCCGCGCCTCCGGCTTGGCCAGCGGGGCGCAGGCGTCCTCCAGATCGAGGAAGACCTGGTCGGCCGCGAGGCCCTGCGCCTTCTCCAGGAAACGCGGACTGGAGCCGGGGACGGCGAGGCAGGAGCGGCGCGGACGCGTCTGGTTCGGGGAGAGCGGGTTCAGGGACACGAGGGGACCTCCAGGGGGTCGAGCTTGTTCGCGGTGCGGATCGCGTCGACGATACGGCCGATGATCTCCGTGATGCCGAAGTCCTTCGGGGTGAAGACGGCCGCCACTCCGGCGGCCCGCAGGGCGTCGGCGTCCGCCCGCGGGATGATCCCGCCGACCACCACGGGCAGCTCGGCGGCCCCGGCGCGCTCCAGCCGCGCCAGCACGTCGGGGACCAGCGCGGTGTGCGAGCCGGAGAGGATCGACAGGCCCACACAGTGCACGTCCTCGGCGAGCGCGGCGCCGACGATCTCCTCGGGGGTGAGCCGGATGCCCTGGTAGACCACCTCGAACCCGGCGTCCCGGGCCCGGACCGCGATCTGCTCGGCGCCGTTGGAGTGACCGTCGAGCCCCGGTTTGCCCACCAGTAGCCGCAACTGGCCGCAGCCCAGCTCGCTCGCGGTGCGCCGGACCTTCCTCCGGACCGACGCCAGCGGGGTGCCCGGGGCGGCGGTGACGGTGACCGGGGCCGAGGAGACCCCGGTCGGGGCGCGGAACTCGCCGAAGACATCGCGCAGCGCCCAGGTCCACTCGCCGGTCGTGACGCCCGCGCGGGCGCACTCGACGGTCGCCGCCATCAGATTGTCCGTGCCCGCCGCCGCCTTCTTCAGCGCGGTGAGCGCCTCGGCGGCGCGCCCCTCGTCGCGGTCGTCGCGCCAGGCGGCGAGCGCGGCGGTCACCCGGGCCTCCACGGCCGGGTCGACCGTGGTGATCGCCGCGTCCAGATCGGCGGTGAGCGGGCTCGGTTCGGTCGAGGTGAAGACGTTCACCCCCACCACCGGCTCATCGCCGGACTCGATCCTGGCCCGCCGCTCGGCGTGCGAGGCCACCAGCCGCGCCTTGAGATAGCCCGACTCCACGGCCGCCATCGCGCCGCCCATCTCCTCGATCCGCGCCAGCTCCGCCAGCGCGCCGGTGACCAGCCGGTCCACCTCGGCCTCGATCACATGGGAGCCCGCGAAGATGTCCTCGTACTCCAGCAGATCCGACTCATGCGCGAGGACCTGCTGGATCCGCAGCGACCACTGCTGGTCCCAGGGCCGGGGCAGCCCCAGCGCCTCGTTCCAGGCGGGGAGCTGTACGGCGCGGGCGCGGGCGTCCTTGGAGAGGGTCACCGCCAGCATCTCCAGCACGATCCGCTGGACGTTGTTCTCCGGCTGGGCCTCGGTCAGTCCGAGCGAGTTGACCTGGACGCCGTAGCGGAACCGGCGCTGCCGGGGATCGGTGACTCCGTACCGCTCCCGGGTGATCCGCTCCCAGATCCGGGCGAACGCCCGCATCTTGCACATCTCCTCGATGAACCGGACGCCCGCGTTCACGAAGAACGAGATCCGGCCGACCACCTCACCCCGGCGCTCCTCGGGCACCTGCCCGGAGGCGAAGACCGCGTCGAGGACGGCGACGGCCGTCGCCATCGCGTACGACACCTCCTGGACCGGCGTCGCCCCGGCCTCCTGGAGGTGGTAGCTACAGATGTTGATCGGGTTCCACTTCGGCAGATGGTTCACCGTGTGCGTGATCATGTCGGTGGTCAGCCGCAGCGACGGACCCGGCGGGAACACATGGGTGCCGCGGGAGAGGTACTCCTTGACGATGTCGTTCTGGGTGGTGCCCTGGAGCAGGGCCGGATCCGCGCCCCGCTCCTCCGCGACCACCTGGTAGAGCGCCAGCAGCCACATCGCGGTGGCGTTGATGGTCATCGAGGTGTTCATCCGCTCCAGCGGGATGTCCGCGAACAGCCGCCGCATATCGCCGAGGTGCGCGACCGGGACGCCGACCCGGCCCACCTCGCCCCGGGCGAGGACATGGTCCGGGTCGTACCCCGTCTGGGTCGGCAGGTCGAAGGCGACCGAGAGTCCTGTCTGACCCTTGGCGAGGTTGCGCCGGTAGAGCGCGTTCGACTCCTCGGCGGTGGAGTGCCCCGCGTAGGTCCGCATCAGCCAGGGCCGGTCCCTGGGGCGCGAGGTCATCGGGCGTCCCGGCCCGGGGCGGCGCTCTGGCCGGCGGGGGTACGGAAGCGGTTGATGGCGTCGAGATGGCGGGCGCGGGTCTGCGGGTCGCGGACGCCGAGGCCCTCCTGGGGGGCCAGGCACAGGACGCCGACCTTGCCCTGGTGCAGGTTGCGGTGGACGTCGTAGGTGGCCTGGCCGGTCTCCGCCAGCGGGTAGACCGTGGAGAGGGTGGGATGGATCCGGCCCTTGGCGATCAGCCGGTTCGCCTCCCACGCCTCGCGGTAGTTGGCGAAATGGGTGCCGATGATCCGCTTCAGCGACATCCACAGATAGCGGTTGTCGTACTCGTGCCGGTATCCGGAGGTCGAGGCGCAGGTCACGATCGTGCCGCCCTTGCGGGTGACATAGACCGAGGCGCCGAAGGTCTCCCGGCCCGGATGCTCGAAGACGATGTCCACGTCCTCACCGCCGGTCAGCTCACGGATCCGCTGCCCGAACCGCTTCCACTCCTTCGGGTCCTGGTGGTGCTCGTCCTTCCAGAACCGGTAGCCCTCCGCGCCCCGGTCGATGACCGCCGCCGCGCCCATCGCCCGGCACAGCTCGGCCTTCTGCTCACTGGAGACCACACAGATCGGGGTGGCGCCCCCGGCCAGCGCCATCTGGGTGGCGTAGGAGCCCAGACCGCCGCTGGCGCCCCAGATCAGCACATTGTCGCCCTGCTTCATCCCCGCGCCGTTACGGGAGACCAGCTGGCGGTACGCGGTCGAGTTCACCAGCCCCGGCGCCGCCGCCTCCTCCCAGCTCAGATGCGCGGGCTTGGGCATCAGCTGGTTGGACTTCACCAGCGCCAGCTCCGCCAGCCCGCCGAAGTTGGTCTCGAAGCCCCAGATGCGCTGCTCCGGGTCGAGCATGGTGTCGCCGTGCCCGTCCGCGCTCTCCAGCTCCACCGAGAGGCAGTGGGCGACGACCTCGTCCCCCGGCCGCCAGGCGTTCACCCCGGGCCCGGTGCGCAGCACCACCCCGGCCAGGTCCGAACCGATGACGTGGTACGGGAGGTCATGGCGCCGCGCCAGCGGCGAGGTCCTGCCGTACCGCTCCAGGAACCCGAACGTCGACACCGGCTCGAAGATCGACGTCCACACGGAGTTGTAGTTGACGGAGGAGGCCATCACCGCCACCAGCGCCTCGCCCGGCCCCAGTTCGGGCACCGCGACGTCCTCGACATGCAGCGATTCACGAGGATCCTTCTCGCGGGTCTCCAGACCGGCGAACATCTCGGCCTCGTCCTTGTGCACGGTGACCGCGCGATACGAGTCGGGCAGGGGGAGCGTGGCGAAGTCGGCGGACAGGGCGTCCGGCGACTGGATCGCGTCCAGGATTTCCTTCACGGTGTCGCCTCCGGCGGGGCGCGTCGGGGAGCTGAGGGTGGGGTGGTGTGCCGTCGGTCCGGCGGTGTGGGAGCGGGGTGGGAGAGCCTGTGACGCAGGCGTCCGGGCGCGCGGGTGAGATGGCCGCGGGGACAGTCGGGACGCGGTGGGTCTGGCGGGCCGACCGCCCGGACGGGATTCACGTTATGGCACGCCGTGCCAGTCGACAAGACACTGAGTGTCAAGAATTTTGCTCAGGTGGTGGATGCTTGGCCCGTATGAGCGTGCTGGAGCCCGCCGTGGGTCTCGCACCAGACGTGCTGGAGCCCGGCCCGTGCGCGTCGCGCGGGGCCCCGCCTCCGCTGCGCGCGCCGCACCGCGCGCGGGCCCATCCCGGTGGGCCGGGGGTTCCGCCCGCTTGTGCCCACCCTCCCCCGGCCTCCGGCCGGGGGGACCTCCGTCGCCCCCGGCGGAACCCGTGCCCACAAGCAGGTGGAACCCGGGGCCGCGACGGGGTGGGGTCCGCTGGGGCGGGGGGTCAGGGCCAGGTGACGGGGAGGGCGGTGAGGCCGCCGGTGAGGTGGTGTTCGCGGGGCTTGAGGTCCTCCAGGGGCACGGCCAGCGACAGTTCGGGGAAGCGCCCGAACAGCCCGCCCAGCGCCGCCCGTAGTTCGAGGCGGGCCAGCGGCGCCCCCAGGCAGTAGTGGATGCCGTAGCCGAGCCCGAGGTGCGGCACACCGGCGGGACGGTCGATGAGGAAGCGTTCGGGCTCGGTGAAGACCGACGGGTCCCGGTTGGCCACGCCGTGGAAGAGCAGTACGGCCTCCCCCTCGTGGATCGTCACTCCGGCGGAGGTCTCGATGTCGGTGTGGGCGTAGCGGACCATCCCGTGGTCGCTCGGCACGCTCATCCGCAGCACTTCCTCCACGGCGCCCGTCAGCAGGGCGGGGTCGGCACCGAGTGCCGCCCGTTGCTCCCGCTCCCGCATGAGGAAGATCGCGCCGTAGTCGATCCGGGAGGCCGCCGTGTCATGTCCGGCGAAGACCAGTTGCCCGGTGAGGCTGACGATCGCCGCGTCGGGCAGCCCCGTGATCGCGGCCAGGTCGGAGATCAGGTCCTCGGCGGGCCGGCGGCGCTTCTCCTCGATCAGCCCGGCGACATAGGAGGAGAGGGCCTCCTGGGCGGCCCGTGCCGCGTCCGGGTCGTCCAGCCGGGTGAACGACGCCGACCAGACCAGGAAGCCGTCCCGGTCCGCCGGCGGTACCCCGAACAGCTCGCACATCAGATGGACGGGCAGCGGCTGGGAGAACACCTGGTGCAGATCGACGGGCGGGGTCATGGCGGCCATCGCGTCGAGCAGTTGGGCGGCCCGGCTCTCCACCCGGGCGGTCAGGGTCCGGACCCGTCGCGACCCGAGCCCGGGGGAGAGGGCCTCACGCATTCTCCGGTGCATCTCCGCCTCGATGGCGTGGTCGCCGAGGGGGCCGCCGGAGACGGGGGATCCGGAGATCCTGGCGGCACGCTCCGGGTGGGGGTGCGAGCGCCCCAGTCGGGCGTCGGTGAGCAGGTCCCGTGCCACCTCGTACCCCGTCACCGCCCAGGCGAGATCGCCCGCCATGGTCCGTACCCGGGTGATCGGGCCCTCGGCGCGCAGGGCGGCGAAGCCGGGCGCCGGGTCCAGCACGTTGGCGCGGGGGAACGGCAGCCGGGGCGGTTCGGCGGCCGTCGCGGACGGCGGCGGGGGTGTCTCGGCGGCCGGGGCGGGGGCGGGGGTGGCAGCCGTTCCGGCCGCGGCCGCGCCGTCGGGGAATCCACGCCTGTTCACGGACATCACGGATCAACTCCGTCCAAGGACGTACACATTGATCTGATGAGTGAATCGAGTGGAGCGTAGGGAGCGTGTGACGCTCCGTCAAGAGGTGCTTCCCCCTCCGTCCCGCGTCCCGCGTCCCGTCGGACGCCGGGTGACGGGACGGGCGGGACCGGCTCCGCCCGGTGGGCACGGACGACGGCAGGGCGGTCGCGGGTCCGGTACGCGTACGGGCCGGGGCCGGGCCCGCGGGGGCCGGCGCGGGCCGTCCGGGGTCAGCCGCGGCGGTCCTTGAGGGCGCGCTCGATCGTGCGCATCACGTCGTCCAGCGGCACGTCCGTCCGCGCCACCGCGACCAGTACCTCGTCGCCCGCGTCGACGGCCACCCGCCGCTCGTCCCCGGCGGCGCTGGTGCTGGCGCGCTCCCGCGGTGTCCCGGAGCGCGCGGGCTCCTGGACCGTGCCGCGCGTCGCCCGGCCCACCGGGATCCCCGTACCGAAGGTCTCCCGGACGATCGCGAAGGCGTGGTCGAGCTGGGCCTCCACATCGCCCTCGCCGCCCGCGCGCAGCCACCGCCGCAGCACGTGGTTGTGCGCGGTGACGACGGCGGACGCGGCCACCTCCGCCAGCAGCGGATCGTCGTTCCCGTCGTGGTGGTCGCGCTCGTCGAAGTGGCCGAGCAGATAGCGGGTGAACAGCCGCTCGTAGCGGGCCACGGAGGCGATCTCCCGCTCCCGCAGCGTCGGCACCTCACGGGTGAGCCGGTAGCGCGCCACGGACACGCTGGGCGAGGCGGCGTACATCCGCATCACCTCCTTGATGCCCCGGCAGACGGTGTCGAGCGGGTGCTCGTGGGGCGGTGCCGCGTTCAGCACGGCCTCGGCGCGCACCAGCGTGTCGTCGTGGTCCGGGAAGATCGCCTCTTCCTTGGAGCGGAAGTGGCGGAAGAAGGTTCTCCGCGCCACCCCGGCGGTGGCCGCGATCTCGTCGACGGTGGTCGCCTCGTACCCCTTCGTCGAGAAGAGTTCCATCGCCGCCGCCGCCAGCTCGCGGCGCATTTTCAAGCGCTGGGCGGCGGCACGGGTGCCTGCGGCGCTCTCGGGGGCGTCGGCTGTGGTCTTCGGGCGGGTGGCCTTGGCGGGCTGAGGCATGCCCTGAACGTACTGCATTCGTGCTGGAGAGCGCGCCCGTGGGTGGGGGTGCCCCCGCCTGTGGCGGGGGCCGGACGGCGTGGCGGGGACACCCCCGGTCTCAGGGCGCCCGAGGCGGCGCCGAGCGGTCGTACGGACTGTTCGGCGCCGCCCCGGACGGATGCGGGCGCGGCGGTCGCTCCGGAGGGGAGCGCGCCGGGATCCGATGCGCGGGCGCGCGCTCCCCAAGCCCCGGCACCGGCGTACGACCGGAGCCCGAGGCTGCCCGTCGCCCGCCGCCGCGCCGCTGGGGCGGTACGGGACGGTACGGCCGCGCGCCCCGGTGGTTCCCCCGCCCCCGGGCGCCCCGCCGCCGCGCGTCTCACAGCGCGATCCCCGAGGGCGGATCCCCCACACCCCCCGCGCGGATCACCGGGGGATGAGGTACGCCCGGATCACTCGGGCGGGCCGTGGGTGCCGACGACAGAGGGACGCCGAACGCCCGGCGTGCCGTCGTAGGTCCGGGAGCGATGTCGTACGCCGTACCGCCGGAGCGCTCACCGGCGGGCGTACTCCCGGAAGCCCCGGCCCGTCTTCCGGCCCAGACAGCCAGCCGCCACCAGGTGCTCCAGCAGCGGCGCGGGCGCGAGCCCCGGGTCGCGGAACTCACGGTGGAGCACCTTCTCGATCGCCAGCGACACATCCAGCCCGACGACGTCCAGCAGTTCGAAGGGACCCATCGGGTACCCGCCGCCCAGCTTCATGGCCGCGTCGATGTCATCGAGCGTGGCGTAGTGCTCGCCGACCATCTTGATCGCGTTGTTCAGATACGGGAACAGGAGCGCGTTGACGATGAACCCGGCCCGGTCGCCGCAGTCCACCGGGTGCTTGCCGGTGCGCAGCGCGGTGGCGCGGGCCGTGGCGTGGGCCGCGTCGGAGGTCAGGACCGTACGGACGACCTCCACCAGCCGCATCGCGGGCGCCGGGTTGAAGAAGTGCATCCCGACCACGTCCTCGGGACGCTCGGTGGCGCGCGCGCACGCGACCACGGGCAGCGAGGAGGTCGTGGTGGCCAGGACCGCGCCCGGCGCGCAGACCTTGTCCAGCACGCCGAAGAGCCGCCGTTTGACGTCCAGGTCCTCGGCGACCGCCTCCAGCGCGAGATCCACCGGGTTGAGCGCGTCGAGCGTGGCGGCCGGGGTGATCCTGGTCAGCGCCTCCTCCCGGGCCCCGGCGCTGAGCCGCCCCTTGGTGACCGAGCGCTCCAGCGAGGCCGCGATCCGCTCCCGGGCCGCCCGCGCCTTGGCGTCGGACCGGGCGGCCAGCACCACCGCGTACCCGGCCTTGGCGAAGACCTCCGCGATCCCGGCGGCCATCGTCCCCGAGCCGACCACCCCGACGGTGCTGACCGGGCGCGCCCGACCGCCGGGGGCGGGCGCGGCGACGGGCGCCGGGGTGAGCGCGTCGGCCACGGTGCCGGGGGCGCCAGGACCGGTGTAGGTGTAGAAGCCGCGTCCGGCCTTGCGCCCGGTGAGTCCGGCCTCGCTGAGCTGGCGCAGTACCGGCGCGGGCGCGTGCAGCCGGTCGTGCGACGCGGTGTACATCGCGTCCAGGACGGTACGGGCGGTGTCGATCCCGATCAGGTCGAGCAGCTCCAGCGGGCCCATCGGCAGCCCGCAGCCCAGCCGCATCGCCGCGTCGATGTCCTCCCGCGACGCGTACCGCGCCTCGTACATCGCCGCCGCCTGGTTGAGATAGCCGAAGAGCAGCCCGTCCGCGATGAACCCGGGCCGGTCGCCGACCGCCACCGGCTCCTTGCCGAGATCGCGGGCGAGTCCGGTGACGGCGGTGACGGCGGCCGGGTCGGTCAGCACCGACGAGACGACCTCGATCAGCCGCATCGCCTGCGCGGGGTTGAAGAAGTGCAGGCCGAGCACGCGTTCGGGCCGGGCCGACCCGGCGGCCAGCCGGGTCACCGAGAGGGCGTTGGTCCCGGTGGCGAGGATCGTCGTGGGGCGGACCACCTGGTCCAGCTCCTCGAAGACCCGCCGCTTGGTCTCGTAGCACTCCGAGACGACCTCGATCACCAGCTCGGCGTCGGCGGCGGCCCGGATGTCCTCGGCGGTACGGAAGCGGGCCAGCGCCGCGCGGCGCTCCTCGTCCGTGATCCGGCCGCGTTCCACGGCGCGCTCGGTGGCGGCCTCCAGCGCACGCGTCGCGCGGCCGGCCGCCTCCTCGCTGATGTCGATACCGATGACCCGCCGTCCGGAGCGGACGAGCACGTCGGCGATACCGCTGCCCATGGTGCCGAGGCCGATGACGGCGATGGTGTGCAGGGGGATGTCCATCGGGGACTCCAGGGTGAGTGACGGCTAGGTCCTGTCCGGGCGGTCTTCGAGGATCAGTCCGCGGCGTTCAGATGCATGAGGTCTCCCCGGGCCTGCTGGGGCTGGGGGTTGGGGTGTCCCCGGGCCCCCGAGGGCCGAGGGTTGGGGTCTCGTCCTCGTACGGGATGTACTCGGGCGATTCCGACAACGCTGGGGGAAGTACCCCCACCGGGCCGAAGGCCCAGGGGGAGAGGTGCTGTAGCTGTCGTCGCGGGCCCGACACGATCGCCCGGACAGGCGCTAGTGGTGGGGGAGCCGGTGCCTGAGCGGCGCGCGGGCGGTCGTGCGACCGCACGCCAGGGCGCGTCGAGGCGCGGGGGCGGGTGAGGGCGTACGAACGCGCCCTCGGCGGTGGGAGGTTCCGCCACCGCGCACAGCCGTACCGCGCATCGGACACAAGGAGCTGGGCGCGCGCGGCACAGGGGCCCGCGCACGGGGAACGGAGGTACGGGCGGGCCCTGTCCCGGAGCCCACCGGACCCGGCGCGCCAGCGAACCGCGCACCGGGGAGAGTGCCGAACCGACCACACTCACGACGGCTGCGTCACCAGGCCATCGGGAGTGACAACGACGGGGGTTTCCCGCTCACTTGAGGTTAACTCGCGAGTAACGAGCGCGCCATAGCCCGGTGTGTGTGATCTGGGTCGCCGTCCGGCCGACCGCCCCGGCGTCGTTACGCTGACCTCCATGGACGAGGAGTTACGGTCACTGGCCCAGCGGCTGCGTACCGAGTCGGGCGGCGCTCCCGCGTATGAACGCCTGCTGGTCACGGCGGATACGGAGGAACTGGCGCGGGTCCTGGTGGAGCCGGAACGGCCGCTGTGGGCGCGGGAACTGGCGGCGTTCCGGCTCGGGTGCGCCGGGGACCGCAGGGGGTTCGAGTCGCTGGTGCTGCTGCTCAACCACCGCGACCCGGAGCGCTGTGTCTCCGCCGCGCACGCCCTGGTCGCGCTGGGCGACCCCCGTACGCCGCGCGCCGCCGCCGCGCTCGCCACCAACGAACTGCGGGTGACGTACGCGATGGTCCCGGTGCGGCTGCTCACCCGGCTACGGGCACCGGAGTCCGCGCCCGCGCTGATCACCGTGTTGCGGCGGCGGCTGGTGCCCGGTGACCCCCACTGGCGGCTCGCGCTCGCCTGTGTGGAGGGTCTGGGGGCGCTCGGGGACGCCCGGGCCGAGGCCATCCTGACGGCGGCACGGGCGCACCCCCGCCTCTCCGCGGCCGCCGGGGCGGCGCTGGCCCGTCTCACCTAGGGCCTGTCTGATGGATCTTGCTGGGCTCGGTGCCGGGCTGTGCCTTTCCGGCGCGATGCCGTTCTGTGCCGTCCCGGATCCGTGCGCCGGGCTGTCGTGAGTCCGTGGTCCCGGGGAAGTGGTCCCGGATGAGCCCGCGCGCCCGGGTCCCGCGGAAAGGGGG
>NZ_JBHVHF010000209.1:0-14641 GCF_042800315.1 Streptomyces sp. NPDC057638 | reverse complement strand
CCAGGGGGCGGTTTCCCTCGTACTGGACGTACTCGGGAAATCCCGACAACGCTGGGGGTACTCCCCCAGGCTCCGCCCGGGGGCACCCCCACCCGTGCCCGCAGGGCACAGGGGGAGAGTGTGCGTGCCGGGCGTCGCGGGCCAGACGGGATTTGTCAGACACGGCCTAGGGGAGGGTCAGGATCTCCGCCCCGGTCTCCGTCACGACCAGCGTGTGCTCGAACTGCGCGGTCCGCTTCCGGTCCTTGGTGACCACGGTCCAGCCGTCCTCCCACATGTCGTACTCATGGGTCCCCAGCGTCAGCATCGGCTCGATGGTGAAGGTCATCCCGGGGCGCATCACGGTGGTGGCGTGCGGGGAGTCGTAGTGCGGGATGATCAGCCCGGAGTGGAACGAGGTGTTGATCCCGTGGCCGGTGAAGTCCCGCACCACGCCGTAGCCGAACCGCTTCGCGTACGACTCGATCACCCGGCCGATCACATTGATCTGGCGGCCGGGGCGTACCGTCTTGATCGCCCGGTTCAGCGACTCGCGGGTCCGCTCCACCAGCAGCCGGGACTCCTCGTCCACGTCACCGCAGAGATAGGTGGCGTTGTTGTCGCCGTGCACCCCGTTGATGAAGGCCGTGACGTCGAGGTTCACGATGTCGCCGTCGCGCAGCACCGTGGAGTCGGGGATCCCATGACAGATGACCTCGTTGACCGAGGCGCACAGCGACTTGGGGAAGCCCCGGTAGCCGAGGGTCGACGGGTACGCGCCGTGGTCGCACAGATACTCGTGGGCGACCCGGTCCAGCGCGTCGGTGGTCACACCGGGCGCGATGTGCCGGGCGGCCTCCTCCATCGCCCGTGCGGCGAGACGGCCCGCGATCCGCATCCGCTCGATGGTGTCGGAGTCCTGCACCTCGGGCCCGGTGTAGGGCGTCGGTGCGGGCTTCCCGACGTACTCGGGGCGCGGGATGGCGGCGGGAACGGTGCGGACCGGGGAGAGCTCACCCGGGACGAGCAGTGACTGGCCAGACATGCCAGCGAGTCTAACCAGCGGGTCTGGGGCAGCATGGCGGGAGAGGACCGGCGGCGGAAGGAGTCTGTGATGGCCCTGTTCAAGAAGCGTACGGCGGGCAAGCCCGGCGAATGGTTCTACTGTCTGCGGCACCAGAAGGTCGAGGAGGGCCCCGACTGCCCGGCCAAGGACCGCTTCGGCCCCTACGCCAGCCGTGCGGAGGCCGAGCACGCGATGGAGACCGCGCGGGAGCGGAACCTGGAGTGGGAGACGGACCCCCGCTGGCACGACCGCCCCGGCGGCACGGACCGCCCACCGGGCGATTAGGGCCTTTCCGAGGGATCAGGCCGGGCCGGGCACAGCGACGGCCCCCGGCCTCCCCGGCCGATGGGAGCCGGGCCCGGGGGGCCGGGACCCGGAGGTTCCGGTGTCCCACGAAGGAGCGACGGGAGAGAGGGGGCATCACGAGGACATCAGGAGGAGAGCGTCGCCTCCTGCTGGGCCTTGCGGCGCAGGGCGTCCTCGTCCGTCGAGGCGTCATAGCGCAGCAGCTTCGGCAGCGCCGCCGTCAGCAGCACCACGCCCGCCACACAGGCCACCCCGCCGCCCCAGATCGCCGTCCTGGTGCCCGTCCAGCCCGCCATCGCGCCCGAGCGCACCTGGCCGAGCTGGGGCCCCACGCTGTACGAGAGCACTTCGATCCCGGCCAGCCGCCCCCGTAGCTCCTCGGGGATGGTCTGGTTCCAGATGGTCATCCGGCCCAGACCGCTCAGGGTGTCGCCCGCGCCCGCCAGGGCGAGGCAGAGCAGCACCAGCCAGACATTGTCGAACCAGCCCGCCCCGGCGATGGCCAGTCCCCAGCCCGCCGCGCCGTAGAAGACGAACAGCCCGTGCCGCCGTACCCGGTTGGTCCAGCCGCTCAGCAGGCTCAGCAGCAGCGAGCCCGCCGCCAGCGCCGTATACATCAGCCCCAGCGACCACTCGGCGCCCAGGTCCTCCGCCAGGAAGGGGAAGATCGCGGCGGGGAAGGCGAAGATCATCGCGACCAGGTCGATGGCGTACGTCCCCAGCAGCACCGGCCGGGACCACGCGTACCGGGCGCCCTCCATGATCCCCCGCAGCGACGGCTTGTCGGCCCCCTCCGCCGCCGGCGCGGGCCGCAGTCGCAGACAGAGCAGTACGGAGACGGCGAACCCGGCGACGGTGACGGCGTAGGCGGGCGCGTGGCCCGCGTACGCCACGACGATGCCCGCTGCGGCCGGGCCCGCGATACCGCCGAGCTGCCAGCGGAGATTGTTCAGCGCCGCCGCCGCGGTGGTCTGCTCATGCGGCACGATCCGCGCCATGAGCGAGTCCAGCGCCGGACGCTGGAGCCCCGCCATGGCCGCCACCCCGGCCGCCACCACATAGAGCGGCCAGAGCAGGGGATCCGGCAGAAGCGCGTTGACCAGCAGGAGCAGCGCCAGCACCCCGAGTCCCGCCTCGGTCCACAGGATCACCTTGCGCCGGTCGGCGGAGTCCGCGAGCGCCCCGCCGTACAGTCCGAACACGATCAGCGGCACCAGCTCCACGGCCCCCATCGCGCCGACGGCGAGCGGGGAGCCGGTCAGGTCCTTGATGTGGAGCGGCAGGGCGATCATCGCCATGAAACTGCCGAAGTAGGCGATGATCCCCTGCACCCAGAGCAGCCGGAAGTCACGGGAGGAGCGGAAGGGGGAGAGATCGGGGAGTATCGCGGAGAGCTTGGACGTCACAACCGGTCATCGTCCCCAGGCCGCGCCCGGCCCGGCAAACGATTTCCCCTTGTCTCGGGGCGGTTCCTGTGGGCACGGGGAAGGCCGCGCGGCGGCACGGGACCGGCCCGGACCACCGGTGTTCGCGTCCCCGGCCCCCGGCGCGCCGGCGGCGGGACGCCGACCGGTCATCGGCCGTGGCGCGCGGGAGGCGACCGTGTGGCGCCGGGGCGGGTCTCCGGGTGGCCGGGGCGCGTCGTCCCGGGTCTCGCGGCTGCCAGCGGCCGGACGCCGACCCGGTCATCGGCCGCCCGGAGGGCGCCGCGGCGCCCTCCCGGCTACCAGCGGCCCGGCGGTGGCGAGGTGAGCTGGTCGACCATCCGGGAGAGCCGGTCCTTGAACGGCCGCCGTCCCAGCGCCCCCGTCACGCTGTCCTCGCCCGCCGCCACACTCACCAGATGCTGCACCGTGTCCAGGTCCACCTCGTCCCCGCTCACCGTCAGCGCCTCGTGCGCGAGCCCCCGCACCTCCGGGTCACCGCTGTCCAGCGCCAGCACCGTCGCCCCCGCGCGACGGGCGTCGTGCACCCGTTCCAGCAGCCCCGCCCCCGGCCGGTCCGGCGCCACCAGGAGCAGGGTCTCACCGCGCCGTGCCGCCTCCAGCCGCCGGAGGCCGACCGTCAGATGGGCGGGCCCGCCGGGCCGCACCTGGTGACGGATGAGGGTGGGCGCCAGTTCCGGCAGCCCCGACCAGGCGGCCTCGTCGACCAGATGGGCGGCCAGGTGCCAGGGCTCGTACTCCTCCGTCCCCACCAGCAGCAGGCCCCCGCCCTGGGGGAGGACGGAGGAGCGCAGCACCCCCGCGAACCGCCGGGTCTTGGCGGGCCACTCGGTTCCCACCAGAATCTCGCGCAACAGCGCGACGCGTGAGGTATCCATGGCCCGCATCCTGGCCCGCCCGCCGACCGGGCGACCGGCCGTCGCGGCAGCCTCACCCGTACGGGATCCCGCCTCCGTACCTGCGAGTAAGGTCGGGCCATGACTACCACCGACAACGCGGACCCCACGGCCGCCAAGCCCGCGCCGAAGGACCCCTGGGACCTTCCCGATGTGTCCGGACTCGTCATCGGTGTCCTGGGCGGCACCGGGGACCAGGGACGCGGGCTCGCCTACCGTTTCGCCCGCTCCGGGCAGAAGGTGATCATCGGCTCCCGGGCCGCCGAGCGCGCCGAGACCGCGGCGGCGGAGCTGGGCCTCGGGGTCGAGGGCGCCGACAACGCCGAGTGCGCGCGGCGCAGCGACGTGGTGATCGTCGCGGTGCCGTGGGAGGGGCACGCCAAGACCCTGGAGTCGCTCCGCGCCGAGCTGGCGGGCAAGCTCGTCATCGACTGTGTCAACCCGCTCGGCTTCGACAAGAAGGGCGCCTACGCGCTCAAGCCGGAGGAGGGCAGCGCCGCCGAGCAGGCCGCCGCCCTGCTGCCGGACTCCCGGGTCACCGCCGCCTTCCACCACCTCTCGGCCGTGCTGCTCCAGGACACGTCGGTCGAGACGATCGACACCGATGTGATGGTGCTCGGCGAGTCCCGCGAGGACACCGACCTGGTCCAGGCGCTCACGGCCCTGATCCCGGGCATGCGCGGCGTCTTCTCCGGCCGACTGCGCAACGCCCACCAGGTGGAGTCCCTGGTGGCCAATCTGATCTCGGTGAACCGCCGCTACAAGGCCCACGCGGGCCTGCGGATCACCGACGTCTGACCCCCGGGGCCCCGGACGACCGGCTGGCTGGGTGCGTGGGTGTCCGGACGCCTGGCCTCCGGAAGCGCTGGACGCCCGGGCGCCGGGACCCGGACGCCCGGACCCGGGCACTCGGACCCCGGACCCCGGACCCCGGAACGCCGGATACCCGGCCTTCCGGGCTCGGCCTTCTGGGCTCGGGCCTCTGGACTCGGGCCTCCGGGCCCCGGCCTCCCGGTTCGGGCCTTCCGGACCCTGACCCCCTCGCCCCCGGGCCGCCCGGACCCACCGCCCCGCCCCCTCCCGCCGACGCGGCCGGAGGGGGTGGCGCGTGGGGGCGGATCGGGACGATGGGGGACACTGGAGCGGACGTCCCACCCCCAACCGGAACCCGTCAGGAGCCGTACCCCATGCCCCGCCTCGCCGTATACGCGCTCGTCGTGTGCCTGCTCGCCGTCGTCGCCGCCGTGGTCTCCTTCGTCCAGGGTCTCTGGCTCGGGGTGGTGTGGGTGCTGTTCGCGGGCCTCGCCTCCAACATGGCCTGGTACTACTTCCGCAAGGCGAAGCAGGAGCGCGCCGCCGCCGGGTCCGCGACCAGCTGAGGCCGCCGCCGGGACTGAGACCGGCCGGGTCCGCCGCGAGCTGGCCGTCGCCGGGACCGCCGCGAGCTGAGACCAGCCTGGGCCGCCAGTGCCACCGCCCGCCGGGTCCGCCAGGACCACCGCGAGCTGAGGCCGTCGCCGGGGTGCCACGGGCTCAGGCCGTCGCCGGGCTCGCCAGTGCCGTCGCCTGCCTGGGGGCGGCGACCGAGGTCACCGTCCCGCCCGCCGGGGGATCCCGCCTACTGCTCGATCCCGGCCGCGCAGAACGTGTTCTCCCCCTCCCAGAAGCGGTAGTACTCCAGCCCGCAGCCCGACTGGAACTCGCTCACCCCGAGCCCGCGCAGGATGGCGTCGACCCCGTCGAAGAACGCCCGGTTCAGCTCCGGGATGAACAGCAGCGCGAAGACCGCGAGCAGTCCGAACGGCGCGATCGGCTCCACGGCCCGGCGCACCCGGGCCGACAGCCAGGGCTCGATCACCCCGTAGCCGTCCAGCCCGGGCACCGGCAGGAAGTTCAGGATCGCCGCCGTGACCTGGAGCAGCGCCAGGAACGCCAGCGCGTACTGGAACAGCCCCGGCACCCCGTCCAGCGCGTCCAGCCAGAACGGCGCGGTGCACACCACCGCGAACAGCACATTGGTCAGCGGGCCCGCCGCCGAGATCAGGCTGTGTCTCCAGCGGCCCCGGATCCGCTGCCGCTCGATGAAGACCGCGCCACCGGGCAGCCCGATCCCGCCGAGGATCACGAAGAGCACCGGCAGCACGATGCTCAGCAGGGCGTGGGTGTACGCGAAGGGGTTGAGCGTCAGATAGCCCTTGGCGCCGATGGTGATGTCGCCGCTGTGGAGCGCGGTGCGGGCGTGCGCGTACTCGTGGAGGCAGAGGGAGACGATCCACGCCGAGGTGACGAAGAGGAAGACCGCGAGCCCGGCCGTGGCCGCGAAGTCCGCCCACACCGCCCACCCGGTGACCGCCATGACGGCGACGATCCCGAGGAAGACCGGGCTGATCCCCCGCTGCCCCCGGGCGCGGGCGGCGGCACTCATGCCCGCCCCCGCACCGGGGCCGGGACGGGGTGTGCGCCGGGCGGCCCGTGCGGTGGGCGGCCGGGACGAGGATGGCGGATCATGCGCGACTCCAGATGTGAGGGCGTGTGAGGGCGTGTGAGGGGGCGTGGACAGGGACCGTACCCGCGAATCCGGCCGGGACGCGGTGGCCACGGAACCGGCCGGGACGCGGCGGTCACGGAACCGGCCAGGACACGGTGGCCACGTCCGGTCCTCGTACCGCCGCCACGGCCGGTCCCCGTCCACAGACGGGTACGCGGGCTCATACGGGAGTTCCGCGACCGTCCCGCACGGGCGGCCACCACGGTAGGAAGAGGCAAGAGCGGAACCCGGCACCACCACCGCCGGGCCCCACGGGGACCATCACCCGAAAGCGCTGAACCAGCCCCGGATCAGCCCCGCCGCGACAGGGGACAACCCGGAACAACCCCGTCGCCACTCCGCACCAGCTCCGGAACAACACCGGGACACCGACAGAACGCCCCACCGCCCACCCCGGGTTCCCCACCCCCACCCCTTCACCCGAACCGGTGACAATGACCCCGTGCGTTTCTCTCTCCTCGGCCCCACCCGGGCCCACCACGACGACGGCACCCCCGTCGCGCTCGGCGGCGCCCGGCTCCGTGCCCTGCTGACCGTGCTGGCGCTGCGGCCCGGACGCGCCGTCCCGGTCGGCGTCCTGGTGGACGAGGTGTGGGGAGCCGACCCGCCCGCCGACGCCGTCGCCGCCCTCCAGGCCCTGGTGGGACGGTTGCGGCGGACGCTGGGACCGGGGGTCGTCGACTCCGCCGACGGGGGTTACCGACTGGCTGCCGACCGCCGCGACGTCGACGCCCACCGCTTCGACCAGGGCGTACGCGAGGGAGCCCGCGCCCTGGACGACGGCGACCCGGCACGGGCCCTGACCCTCCTCGATACGGCGCTCGCCCTCTGGCACGGGCCCGTTCTGGTGGATCTGCCCGGCCACACGGCGGAGGCGGCCCGCTGGGAGTCCCGCCACCGGGACGCCCGGCGCACCCGGCTCGCGGCACTCCTGGCGCTCGGCCGGCCGGAGGAGGTCCTGCCGGAGCTGGCGGCGCTCCGGGACGAGTACGCGCTGGACGAGCCCCTGACTGCGCTGCATCTGCGGGCCCTGCGCGCCGCCGACCGGCCCGCCGAGGCCCTCGCCGCGTACGACGACTTCCGGCGCGCGCTCGCCGACCGCCTCGGCGCCGACCCGGGACCCGCGCTGCGCACCCTCCACGCCGAACTGCTCGCCGAACCCGCCGAGCACCCACCCGCCCAGCGACCACCCGCCGAGCCCGCCGACCGTGCCCACCGCGCCGAGTCCGCCCACCGCGCCGAGCGACCGGGGCAGCGGACGAGCCCGCCGACCGCCCCCACCTCCGCCCCCGCCCCCGGCGGCAACCTCCCCGCCCGGCTCACCTCCTTCGTCGGCCGTGAGTCCGACATCACCACCCTCCGCGACGATCTGCGCACCGCCCGGCTCGTCACCCTCCTCGGCCCCGGCGGCGCCGGGAAGACCCGGCTCTCCCTGGAGGTCGCCGAGGCCGCCGCCGACGGCTACCCCGACGGCCTCTGGCTCGCCGAACTCGCCCCCGTCGAGGACCCCGCCGATGTCCCGGAGGCCGTACTGACCGCGCTCGGCGCCCGCCAGACCGTGCTGCACGGCACGCTCACCGAGGAGGTACGCGGCGCCCACGACCCCCTCGTCCGCCTCGCCGACCACTGCGGGAGCCGCCGGATGCTCCTCGTACTCGACAACTGCGAACACGTGGTGACGGCCGCCGCCGCGCTCACCGAGGCCCTGCTGACCCGCTGCCCGGGGCTGACCGTGCTCGCCACCAGCCGCGAACCGCTCGCCGTCCCCGGTGAGCTGCTGCGGCCCGTCGACCCGCTGCCCGACCCGGTCGCGCTGCGGCTGCTGGGGGAGCGCGGGGCCGCCGCGCTGCGCGGGTTCCGTACCGAGGACGACCCCGGCGCCTGCGCCGAGATCTGCCGCCGCCTCGACGGGCTGCCGCTCGCGATCGAACTCGCCGCCGCCCGCCTCCGTATGCTCACCCCGCGCCAGATCGCGGACCGGCTCGACGACCGCTTCCGCCTGCTGACCAGCGGCGTACGGACGGTACTTCCCCGGCAGCAGACCCTGCGCGCGGTGGTCGACTGGTCCTGGGAACTGCTGGACGAGGACGAGCGGACCGTGCTGCGTCAGCTCTCCGTCTTCGCGGGCGGCTGCGACCTCCCCGCCGCCGAGGCGGTCTGCGGCGGGGACCGGGTCGCCGACCGGCTCGGCTCGCTGATCGACCGCTCCCTGGTGGTCGCCGCCCCCGACGACGGGGGCGCGATGCGCTACCGGCTGCTGGAAACCGTCGCCGAGTACGCCGCCGAGCGGCTGGACGAGGCGGGGGAGCGCGACGCCGTCATCCGCCGCCACCTCGTCCACTACCGCGAGTTCGCCCGCACCGGCGACCCCCTGCTGCGCGGCCCGGAACAGCGCGCCGCGCTCGCCCGCTTCCAGCGGGAGTACGAGAACCTCCGCGCCGCCCTGCGCCACGCCATCGCCGCACGGGACGAACAGGAGGCGCTCCACCTCGTCGTCTCCCTCTTCTGGTACTGGCAGCTGCGCGATCTGCGCGGCGAGGCCCGGCACTGGTCCGGCCAGGTGTGCGCGCTCGGCCCCGACGCCTTCGGCCCGGACGCCACCCCCGCGCCCCCGGTCCCCGAACGCTTCACCGACCACCCGCCGCCGATGCCGCCGCATGTCCTCGCCGAGGCCCGCCGCGCCTGCGCGCTGATCCGGCTGGTCTTCACCGACGCGGACATGGGCGAGGGGCCGCCGGAGGAGATCTTCGCCCGGATGCGCCGGGTCGGCGAGATCTACCGGCCGGGACTGCCCCAGAACTGCCGCCCACCGGGCACCCTCTGGTTCTACCCGCTGCTGCTCGGTGGCGACGGATCCGAGGTCCGCGCCATGCTCGACGCGAACCTGGAGACCGCGCGCGAACACGACTACGCGTGGGAGCTGGCCTTCGCCCTCCAGTCGCGCGCGCTCGTGCTCTCCAACCGCGCCAGCTGCTCGGAGATGGCGATCACCGACGCGGACGAGGCGCTGGAGATCTTCCTGCGGCTGGGGGACGCCTGGGGCGCCTCCCAGGCCCTGTCCGCGCGCGGCGAGACCCGCGAGCGGCGCGGCGAGTACGCGCTCGCCGTCGCGGACTTCACCGCCGCCCTGGCCCAGGCGGAACGCGTGGGCGCCCGAATCCTGGAGTCCGTACTCAGCGCCCGCCTCGGCGGGTCCCTCATCGAACTCGGCGAGACCGAACGCGGCGAGGCACTCCTGCGCGAGGTCCTCGCCGACCAGGCGGGCCGGGTCAACGAACCCATCGCCCTCGCCCGGATCTTCCTCGCCTTCTGGCTCGCCCGCACCGGCCGCTACGACGAGGGCCGGGCCCAGGTCCTGCTGGTCCGCGAACAGTTCCAGTCCAGCACCCTCACCCTCTTCGAGGGCATGGTGGTCGGCTACCTCGCCCTGGCCGACCTCTGCGAGGGCCACTACACCTCCGCCCTCACCCACGCCCGCCAGGCCCTGTTCCATGCCCGCGAGGAACTCTCCCTGGTCGTCGCCCCCCAGATGGTCTCCATCCACCTGGTCACCCTCTCCGGCGCCCTCGCGGGCGCCCACCCGGACCAGGCCACCACCGCCGCGCGCCTCCTCGGCGTCGCGGACACCCAGCGCCCGGAGTTCTATCTTCCGCTGGCGTACGAGAGGGAGAGCCGCGCGGCGCGAGAAGTCACGCTGCGGGACCTGTTGGGCGACACGGCCTACGAGACGGCCCACCGGGAGGGCACGACCCTCTCCCTGGACGCGGTGCTCCCGGGCCTCTGACCCGGCTCGGATGATGGGCGGGCCTGGGCGCCGATGGCCCGGTTCAGATGACCGTGACCGTCCAGTCGACCAGGCAGTCCACCGCGATCAGCCCCGGCCCCGGCAGCTCGACCGGGCCCCGGAACGGGCCGGACCCGAAGCGGACCTTCTCGACGCTCGCGCCGTCGAACGAGTGGTGGTGGACATTCGCGTAGCCCCCGCCCGTCTCCAGCCGGATCCGGGTCTCGGGGCCGGTGTGGCGGAGCACGGCGGGCCGTTTGCCCGACGCGGTCCGCAGCTCGGGCAGGACGCCGGAGTTCCCGAAACCCAGCCGCCAGCGCGGCAGGACCGAGCCGCCCGAGGACGGCTTCACGATTCTGACGTGCGTGTACTCCCTCGGCACCACGGCCCGGCCGGGCGTCCGGCCGTAGTTGTGCGTGTAGAGGATGGCGCCCTGCTCCAGCCGGTCCGGAGTGTCGATCACCCCGTAGACATAGAAGGTCGACAGTGGCCCGCCCTTCACCTCCACCAGCGTGACAAGGCCCTTTCGGGCGTGCCTCACCGGGATCGTGGAGTTTCCCCAGCCCCCGTGGGACAGATCTATGAAATTCATGGGGCGAGTGTGGCATCGGTATGCCTCTGGGACACCCACCCTGTCCGCCCCCTGAGAAGACCCGCCCGCCCGGCGCGCCCGCCCCTCGGGCCTCCGGCCCGGCTCGGATGACGGGCGGGCCGGACCGGAGGGCGCCGCGCGCTGATTACAGGTCGGCGTTCCGGGCGAGTGTCACCAGGCCCGCCCACGCGTGGGGTGTGACGGTGAGGATGGGGCCGGTGGGGTGTTTGCTGTCGCGGATGGGGACGACTCCGGCAGCGGAGGCGTACGAGGGAGCCCACTCGACGCACTCGCCCCCGTCCGGGCCGCTGTGGGTGCTCTTTGCCCATGGGCTAAAGGGAAGGTCTACGGTCACAAGGTGCCCTTTCATATCTGAGAGAGCGAGCCGGTCTGTAGCGGGATCACTGATCTGGGTGTTCACGAGCCCACGCTCTACGCTATCCCCGTGCCTACGGACAGCCTTCTTGGCGGGACCGCTTCCACGCCTCACCTCATCCTCTGGGATGTGGACCACACGCTTGTGAGGATCGGCGGTGGGACGAGCCAGACCATCTATGCCCGAGCCTTCGAAGACATCACAGGCCGCCCGCTGGGTCCATTGGCCGACATGGCCGGGCGCACTGATCAAGCGATCCTGGCGGAAACACTGCGCCTGAACGGTATCGAGATGCCTGAAGCCCTGTTCGGCGACTTCTATGCCGCTCTGGCCGCTGCCGCTGACCAAATCGCCGACCACATGCGCGAGGTGGGTACGGTCCTGCCCGGGGCACGTGAGGCCATCGCGATGTGCGCTGCTCAGAACCACGTTCAATCGGCCGTCACGGGCAACATACGCCCCATCGCCATGGCCAAGCTCGCCGCGCTGAACCTCGATGACGTACTCGATTTCACGGTGGGCGGCTATGGCGACGACGGCAGCGACCGGGCCGAACTGGTTCACCGAGCCCGTATGCGGGCTTCCGAGAAGTACGGGCAGGACTTCGCTGCCGGTCGGACCGTAGTCGTTGGCGACACGCCCCACGATGTTCGTGGCGCACTGGACGCGGGCGCGGTGGCTGTGGCGGTCGCGAGCGGCGGCAGCACCGCTGAGGAACTGCGCCACGCCGGGGCCGACATCGTCCTCGCCGATCTGAAGGACTTCACGAGCCGTTGCGGAGAGGTGCTTGGCTGGTGATCACTCGTCGGGACCGGCGTTCACTAGTCGGAACAGCTCCCGGAACTCCCGCACGTACGAAAGTCGCCCGTACGGCGCGAGGGCATTATCCAGCTCGCCCAATCGCTCGGTGATCCGTGCTGAGCCGATCGTCTGGCTGAGTGCCAGCGCGTGATGTCCGATCTCGCAGGCTCGTTCGACCTCGCCGTCGAGTAGATGGCACTTCGCTAGCCGGGACAGATAGTGCACGCGATCACGATTGCGGTTCGGCGCTTGCGTGCCCAACAGCTCGATCGCCTCGGAGAGTGCGGTGATCGCCTCGTCGGTCATTCCCAAGTCCAAGTAGCACGCACCACGTTGCGCTGCCACCTCCACCGCGTCGACATAGGAGGCGTAAGCAGGTTCCTCTTCGCGGCCTGCCTGAGCGAAGTCAGTCAGCACGGTGTCGAGGACCCGGAGGCAATCCTCGTCACCCAGTGAAGCGTGTGCCCGCGCCAGGCGTGCTCCTATGGCCGTCCGGGTCAACGGTGTCAGCCGATCCATGGTGACGGAGAACGCCATCTGCGCCAGCGAACGTGCAGGTTGTGGGCGCCCTCGATAAGTCTCCTGCAAGCTCATGTACCCGAGTGCGCTGCCGATCAGGCCGGGGTCTCCGACCTCGTGGCCGACATCCACCGCAGTGGTGAGGTGTCGCTTGGCGTGAGCGTGCTTATTGGCGTCCAGCGCCAGCCAGCCGACCAACTGGCTCAACTGTCCATACGCGACCAGACCGTCATGGGGGTTGACCTTGACGCTGACCGCCATCCGTGCCACGTACTTGGTGAGCGGCAGGTAGAGGCTGTCTCCGCCCAGTTCGTCGTCCAGGTGAAGGAATGTCCGCAGAAGGTGCTCACCTGTCGCTTGCAGGGACATACCGCCGAGGCCGGACACGCCGTACTCGGGGGCGTCATTGGATAACGGTAACCAGTCGCCATCAGGCGCGATCATTTCGAGGAGGACCTTACGTGTAGCCGGTTCAGCGCACTGTGCGGTCTGCTGGGTCGGTAGCGGCTCATAGCGAAGCTTGAACCAAAGAAGGTCACCGGGGATCCGCAAGCTATGCGCCCAACTCATCAGCTTGCCGAGGTCCTGTGGTGGCGTGCTGGCGCCTTCGATCCGACTGAGCTGAGCCTGGGTGATCCCGAGCCACCCAGCGAGCGTTTCCTGGGAGAGAGATCGACCGTGCCACGAATGCGTTCGATAGATGTAGAACACATGCCCCATGTGCCAGCTTTCGAGCGCCTCGCGCATACGAGGTTCTTGCCAGAACGCGGGAGGCACGCTGGGCGCGACTGATACTGCGCTCGTTGGGCGTTTCCGTAGACACGTCGCGCACAGCCGACCTTCGTTGTCACGGGCGAGACGTGTTCCGCAGGGGCAGTAGCGGACCTGCCAGGAGACCATGTGCTGTTTCTCCGTGCTGGTGGTGCCATGGGGGCCTTTGCCAAGCCTACGGACGGTACCCGGCGTGATTCCGGCAGTCCATACGTCTGGCGTATGGCAAGACCATGCAGCGGTGCCATGACGCTGAGAAGCCAGTTCCGCGCATGCTCTCTACGTTTCACCCGCCACACGTAGGAGCGCGTCCGCATGAAGAATCCCAGCCGTCTCGCCCGCCATCGTGTCGTTGCCTCGTGCCTGACTGGTCGCGCGCACTGCATCGCTTGGTGGCGGACGGAGACGAGAGGGCATCCCGAGCCCGGGTGCCCGCTGAACCTCAGCCGGAGTTGGTCCCCATGACCCGCCTCTGGCTATGGCTCACCCTCGCTCTCGGCGCCGCCGAGGACCGGCTCGGGCTCGGGTTCGACCTCCTACGGCTCCGCTGGGACGCCGAAGCGGTCGATGACTGGTCGTGGTTTCTCGCGGCGGAGGCCCGGCAGCGGGAGTTCGACGTGGAGTTGGAGCAGGTGCTCAAGAAGGCGACCGAGGGTGGTGCGCCGTGAGTGGGGCGGCGGGCTGTGCGGGTGGCTACCTCTGTTATGTGATCGCGGAGGGGCCCGTCTACGGGTCCGGGGCCGTGCTGCCGTTCGTGCTCGCGCATGTGCGGACGCTCTCGCGGGAGGGCGCGGTCGGGTGGCTGGTGTGGCAGACGCGGCGGGTCGCCGAGCGGCTCGACCCGGAGCCCGGGCCCGGGATGTGCCCGGTGGACGGGTGCGAGGGCGACGGGCCGGGGCGGATACGGAACTGGTGCGATGACCCGCGTAACCGGCGCGGGGCGTGGGAGCGGCTCGGGCGGGGCATCGCTGTGTCCGTGGTGATCCCCGACGGCCCCGACCGGTATGTGTTCATCGCCGCGCCCGATCTGCCGCCGCCCAGCCCTGATCAGCCCAAGGAGAGGTGAGACGTGATGTCCGGACGTATCAGTGAGGAGTCCCAGCGGCGCCGGGACCGGGTGTTGCGGACCGTCGGCAAGGTGGTCGCCCGCTATCAGGCGGGTGCGCCCCTGACGCGTCTCTCGGCTGAGCTGGGCGTCGACACGCAGTGGCTGCGGGAGCGGCTCCTCGACGCGGGCGTGGAGATCCGGGGGCTGTCGGCCGCGCGGCGGCTGCGGGTGGAGCAGGACAAGCGGCTGCGCCAGCACGTCATCTGACCGTACTCAGCAGCACCGACAGGAGATCAGCCATGCCCGAATGCCAGACGGCCCCGATGTGCCCGACCTGCGACGGCCTCAGGTCCGGTGAACGGGACGCCGAACGCGTCCGTGACCACTCCCGTGCCACCGACTGCCGCGTCCTCCTGCGCCGTCACCAGGAGGCCGACCACCAGGCGACCGGGGCCCCCGCCGCCGTATAGCGCCCCGGTCCGACGGCACCCCGCCCGCACCGTGGCGGGC
>NZ_JBHVHF010000208.1:0-14647 GCF_042800315.1 Streptomyces sp. NPDC057638 | reverse complement strand
ATTATGAAGGCCCCGCCGGAGTTCTCCGGCGGGGCCTTCGTGCTGCGTGACGGCAACGCTGACGGCAACGTCAGCGGACGACGGCTGTAACGGGTTGGTCGTCAGGGTCGCCGTCCTGGCCGCCGAGAGCATGGCCCAGGGCGTCGATCGCGTCACGCTGGAGTCGGAGTCGTAGGTGAGCGTAGACGCCGACGGTGACGCCGATGTGGGCGTGCCCCAACAACTCCTTGATGACGACGAGGTCCACGCCCTGCTCCAGGAGAAGGGGCGCCGTCAAACGTCGGAGGTCGTGGATGCGGATGGGGCGGAGCCTGGCCCGGTCGAGGAAGCTACGGAAGCGGCGGGTGAGGTTGGTGGGGTCGAGAGGCCGTCCAGTAGGGGTGTTGAAGACGAGGCTGTTGTCTCTCCAGTCCGGCCCTGTGATCTCGCGTTCCTTGTCATGCTCGACATCGGCGCGTAGCCACTCTGAGGGGGCGCGCCACCGTGGATGGCCCCACCTCGCAACAGGCGTGGCCCACCTTACCTCCGTACCCGTCGTGGGCAGGCCGTTCCGCGAGGCTGGGGGGGCTCCCGTCGCCCTGCCGAATGGCCCGCCCACAAGCGGCCGGGCCCGCGCGCCGAGCAGCCGTGAGGCTGCGGCGCGCTCGTCCGTGACGGGTCAGCCGACCCGGTGGATGCAGGCGTCCGGGTCAAAGGCGGGGCCGTGCTGGAGGACGGTCAGGGACTCGCGCATGGTGTGGGTGACCGGGCCCATGGTCCAGTCGTCCTCGGTGTCCCGTACTGTGCCGACCGGGGTGACCCCAGCCGCTGTGCCGCACGTGAACACCTCGGTGATCTCGCCGCTGGCGCATCCGGCCCGCCACTTGTCCAGCCAGATCTGGTGCTCGCTCACTTGGTAGCCGAGCCGCCAGCCGCAGCAGCGAGTCACGGGCGACGCCCGGCAGGAGGGCTCCGGTCAGCGGGGTGGTGGAGAGCTCGGCGCCGGTGCCGGTGCCCCGGACAAAGAACAGGTTCATCCCGCCTGTCTCCTCGGCCCAGCGGCGCTCGGCGGAGTCCAGCCACACCACCTGCTGGCGGCCCGACTCCTGCGCCACGAAGATGGGCCGTAGTTGGTGGCGCACTTGACGTCTCCGGTGCCGTCGGGCGTCGCCCGGCTCTGGGTGCGGCTGATCACTGCCGACGCCGGGCGCACGGTGTTGCCGAGGAAGCTCCCGGTGACGAAAGGCTATGACGAGGAAGAGGTAGTTTTCCGACGGCCGCAGCATCAGGTTCACATCCGTGCCGAGTCCTGCGTCGCTCAGGAGCTCTCGCACCTTGCCAAGAGGCTGCTCGGTGGCCATCGCGTTCCTTCCGTCACCCTTCGGTGGACGTCCTCAGGACCATCGACCCTAGCCCGGTCCAGAGATGAGACCCCGCGAGGGTCACCTTGTCCGAGGCTGCCCGGACAGGACTGTGCCGGTCGCAGCGCCTGCGGCCACGGCCATGGGCGGGTGCGAGAGATTCGGTCCGGGCGGTGGCTATTCGTCCTGCTGCTGGAGATGTTGGGCGAACGCGTGTCCGGCTTGGGCGAAGGCGTCCAGGAGGGCCAGGTAGTGGGGGCGAGTGGCGGCGGTGAGGAGGGGGTGCAGGCGCTCGAGCCATTCGGGCATCAGGAAGCCCGGTGAGACCGGCGCGTCGTCGAGCGGGACGGAAAGATCTCGTGCCCAGCGCAGGCCAGGGTCGAGCTGGAAGCCAAGGGGTTGTGACTTCAGGAGACCCACGAGGGCATCCACGCACCGCCGGACGCCTCGGGCCTCAAGGATCCATGCCTCAATGTGCTCGTGTAGGGGATACGCGGACAGCCAGTTCGCGCGTGCCCGCTGGACGACGGAGTCCAGGCGCGTGTCGGAACCGTGGGGGCTGGGCTCGGGCAGAAGCTCGCACAGCAGATCCTCCCTGCCCCGGTGTGCCTGGCCAGTCTGGTCCGTGGGTGGTGGGAGAGTCAGGGCGGTCTCCATGGCGTGCGGCCACAGGGCCGCAAGCGGGCCGACGAGTCCCGGTTCGTAGGTGGCCGCCATCTTCAGGGCCTTCAGGAACAACCCCAGTACCGCTGGTGAGTAGGCTAGTTGGTCGACCATCCCGGTCGCGACGGCGGGTTCGTGGCGGGAGGCGTGCAGGACGGCCGCCGCGAGCGGGGCGATCATGTCGGAACGCAGGTTGTGGAACCTGCCCTGCTTCACGCAGGCCGCCCGGATGTAGGCGTTCAGCACCGCCGGCCGCAGAGCCCTCGCGGCCGGAGCGGCGCAGCGCCCGCCGGCGGCGGCATCCAGTACCGCTGCCACGCTCGGGAACAGCAGATCCAGAGGGATCAGGTGATCCTCCATGGCATCGAGGTCAGCGGTGAGGGCACCCGCCTCGCTGCAGGCCGTGTGCGGCTGCACGGCCGCGCAGCCCTCCTGCTCCTCCTCGGAATACCAGTCAGGGACGATGAGGGGGTTGGAGGGAACCAGCAGGATCTGTTCGAGGACCGCCTCCCAGGCAAGCGTGTGATGGCAGCTAGACGGCGGGGCGGTGCACGGTTCGGCCCACACCACGGCCAGCCCGTCGCAGGTGTACCGCCGCACCTCGTGCACCGGATGGCACGCCGCCACGCGCAGGGCACGAGCCGCCGCTTCCGCCAGGGCCGGGGCGATCCGCGGACCGGGCCAAGGGAGCAGCAGCCGGGGCAGGACCAGCGCCGCCATCCGGCTCCCGCCCCAGGGGTAGGTGGCATCGGCGGCACTTGTCGGTACGCGGTCCGTGATGGCGTGCACAAGCAGCCCCACCGCCCACTCCAGGTCACCGCCGTCCAGCTCGTGGCCTACAGAGGCGGCCATAACGGCCCCGGCGGCCACCGCGTACAGCCCGTCGACGGCGTGGACAGCAACCTCGTCAGAGCCGGCATCATCCTCGAGGTTCTTGGCGGCCTCCCGGGCGGTGCGCAGGTCCAAGGCCATCTGGCCGAGATCCTCGGGCACCGCAGCCGCGGCACGCCGCCACAGGTCCGTCATCGCCTTGTAGGCCGTGATCATGCCGTGCAGCGTGCTCTGGAGGCTGCTGTGCGCCCGCCTCCGTTCGATCCGGTTCACGATGTCGGGGGAGGGCAGGACCTCGATCACCATCGCCCGACCTTCCTGGCGGATGCTGTACCGGTCCCAGTCCAGATGGTCGGCCCAGTTGCCCACCGCCACGGCGTCCAACTCCCCGGGATCCGCCTCCCGCAGCCGGCGCGCCACACCTCGCAGCCGCTCCAGGGCTTCGTCATCGCCCTTCCGCGCGGCCCGGATGACCAGGTGCATGGCGACCTGGCCGGGCTGCGCCCCCAGGAAGGTGTCGCCGGGCAGATCGTCGGGGGACCCGGAGCGGAACAGTGCGCGGTAGGTGACCCGTTGGTTCTCGAAGGACCACACCAGGGGCTGGGCGAGGAAGTCGTCCAGCTCGTCCGTGACGCTGTCCAGGTGGCGTACTAGGACGCTGTAGGCCAGGCCGGCGCCGGCGGCTGTGCCCACCCGGCGCAGAGGAAACTCCGCGGCGTGCCGGAGCGGCATTCCGGCCGCGATCATATGGTGCAGCACGAGATCCAGGGCCATGAGGGCGCTGACGCACGGCTGCGGGCCGTTGAGAGCTCCCTGGTACCAGCCCCATACTCCCGCGCCTCCGGCGTACGAACGCACACCGGTGCCCAGCAGGTCCGCCTCCAGAGCCTGCCCGCCGGGCTCGGAGGTACCCTCCGGCTCACCCGGGACCCACTCGGTGACACCGTCCCAGTACTCCATGACGGGGCCGTACACGCAATCGTGGGCCAGCGCCGACACCAGCGCCAGCCCATGCGGGGGAGAGGCCCGCAGCAGTGCCATGAACGGACCCCGATACCAAGCAGCCTGGCTGCGCAGCGCCAGCCCCTGGTACTCGTGCCGCCCCCGGAACACCTCCCGTCGTCGGCGGTTCCCCTCCTCGGAGCCGGGCTCCGAGCAGTAGTAGCCCGCCGCGAGCCGCAGCAGCAGACCCGGATCACAGGCGGCGAGCGCACGCGCGGGGTCGAAGCGATCCACCACCGGTGCCAGCTCGCGGCGGTTTGTCGCAGCGACTGCCCGCAGCGTATCGGCCCCCCTGTCGTCGAGGTCGCATCCGAGCAACCCCAGTGCCTCGAGCCGAAGCACGCCCCGGCCGACACGTCCTTCGCCGCGCAGCAGGCACTCCCGCACCAGGACACGCACAGGACGGTACTGCGACACATCCGCTCCGGCCGTTTCGAGTCGGGCAATGCCCCGCAGCCAGCTGATCGCCACCTCCTCACGACGTGAGGGCTCATCGTCGGCGGTTGGCGCGAACAGTGGCGTGTGCGCGGCCAGCCACGCGACAACCGGTGCCGCGATGACCGGGTCACAGGCCCCCTCGTCACCGAAACGCAGTTGCACGCACGACAACAACACATCCAGCAGATCCGGATCACCGACCAGGGCACCGGTCAAACCCTCCAGCGCCTGCCCGCACCAGCCTGCCGCGAGCACTGCCTCCCACGGCACCTCCGCCCACCTAGCCCCGTGCACCGCGGCGAGATCCGCGAACCAGGCTGACAGCTGCGCCCACCGGGCCTGGAACGAGGCAGGCCCGCCCCCACGCTGCCACAACCTGGCCTGGCACACGATTCGGGCAGCCCGTACCGCCCACCGGGGGCCCAGCGGCTCCAGCAGGGCCAGCCCGTCCTCCAGCAGCAGCCGCCGCGCCAAGGCGTAGTCCCGTAACACGTCGTGGGTGAACTGGTACTCCTCAGCCCCCACGGCCGACAACTCGCCTACCGGTGCCAGGATGCCGGCCGACCGCAACGAGGCCAACGCCCGCCCCGAAGGCAGGCGCACCCGGCGGGCCGTCAGCCGCCCCTCCGCCAGGGACACCAGGGCATCGGCCCGGTCATCACCCGAGACCCCCTCACTGCTGCGCCCGCCGTGCAGGATCAGGGCCTGCCACACCACGGTGTAGACGTCCGCCTCGCAGGACAGCGAGTCGGGCAGGCGGGCACCGGTACGCGCCGCGCGCAGCAGCAGGTCGACGGTCGTCAGTCGGCCGAGCAGCCAGCGCGACCGGACGTCCTGGGCGATCCGGGCGAGTTCGGGAGCCGCGGACAGGACTTGGGCGCTTTCCCGGTCGTCCAGCGGCGCGAGGGTGAACTCCCGAACCGGGCCTCCCGTCGGTTCGAGCGCCTGCCGCAGGCTGTCGACGGCGTCGTCCCGGCTGACCAGGACAAGCGTGGCCTCGCAGTGCCGAGTCGCCTCCACGGCCTCGACGGCCAGGGCTTCCAGCCCTTCCTGAACGGCCTCGGCGCCGTCCAGGAGCACGGCGCACCGCCGTGGCCCGCCGTCGACGGCCGCCGGAAGGGCACCCTCCAGGATCTCCCGCACCCCGTACTGATGCCCGGCCAGCGCGGGCAAGGCGGCCGCGACGACAGTGAACCGCTGCTTCCGCAGCTCGTCGACGGCGCGCAGCGCCAGCGCCGACTTCCCGGTTCCCGGCTCCCCGCTCACCAGAACGGTCCCGCCGGGCCCGATATCGGTGACGAGCGCTGCCAGGCGCTGAGCGGCCGCACTCCTGTCGATGCGCAGGTCTTCTCCGCCGGTGGTGCGCAGAATCCCCGGGGTGAGCTGGCGCAGCCTCCGCTCCCACTGCACGAACAGCAGCGATCCGTCCGCGGAGTGCTGCTGGACGATGTTGATATCGCCTTCTTGGACGGCATACACGGGTCCGCCAGCGGTGGCGGTGTTGACCTGCACCAGCCGCTCCCGGCCCGGAGGAGGACGGCCGCCACCACCCGCGTCCCCCTGCGGTTCGTCCTGCGTCACCGTCACGCTCCCGGGGGCAGGGGAGGCGGGCTCTGACGGATTACCATCGAGCCCTTCTGGACTGCGTTGACCGTGCCGTGGGTGAGCGCGGTGTTGACCTGTACCGGCCCACCTGTGGACCCCAGCCGGGCCGGGGCCGCGCCGCTGCGCGCGCCTGGCGGTCCGGACGGCAGGGCGGCGATGACCGCCGCTGCCGCCGCAGCGGCGTGGGCAGCGGCGAGAGGCTGCGTCCCGGCGGCGTCGGCCGCTGCCTTCGCGCCGTCCGCGTAGTCACTGAGCCCCCGGATGACCAAGGCATCCATGCCCCCGAGGCTGGCGGCCTCGGCCAGGCCGGCGCCCTCCATCTCGATGGCTGCCGCGTCCTCGAAGGTCCGCTCTAGCTGTTGGCGGACCGCTCCCTTCAGCGTGTTGAGGACCGCCTCGCCGGCCGCGATCGGTTTGAAGTGCACAACGGGCCCGTTCTCCTTCCACAGGAGGCGTACGTTCCCGGGGACCCGGGCGTGCCAGTCCCGGCCGCGCAGGGCGTGCCGGGCCGCCTGGGCGAGCATGTGGGACGAGGGCCAGGACTGAGGGCGAGGGAGCGTGCCGGCGGAGGTGTGCTTGGCGCTCTCGTAGGCGTACACCCTGCTCGCCACCACGACATCCCCGAGCGCCAAGTCGCTCTTCAGTGCTCCCGCGACACCGACGAACAGTACGGCCCACGCGTCCAAGTGCTGACGGGCGCGTTCGGTCGCGACAGCGGTGGGCCGGTTCCCCGCACCGACCTCGGCCAGGGCCACGGAGTGGTCCGTCCCGGTGAGCACTCCCACCTCGAAGATGGTCCCGGCATGCAAAACACGATGCAATTCGGACAAATGGTTTCGAAAAGCTTCGTATTCCAAGCCCAGAGCGGTCAGTACCACCACAGGGCGAGATGTGATATCACTCACCGAACCCCCAAGCGAAGACGACGCCACTATGGATACGAAATTTCCCTCATTCGAATGCACCGGCCTCGTGGTACGGCAGGTCTCCTGAACTCCCGCCGGGCCCGCTAACAATAATAGCGTCACTCTCTGACGCTAAAGGAGCCCCATGGGGGAAGAATCAGTTCCTCTCGCAGCGCTACTTGCCGAGTACCACCAAATCAAAGAGGAGCAGAAAACCAGGATCGGCTTCCGCGACAACCTGCTCTACGTCACCCTTGCCGCCACCATCGGCACCCTTGTCGCCGCCCTGCAGGCCGGACGGCACGCCCCACTGCTGCTCCTCCTCCTGCCTGTTGCCGTCACCGCCCTCGGATGGACATACCTGGTTAACGACAACAAGATCAGCGCCATGGGCCGCTACATCCGCACCAGTCTCGGCCCCCGCATGAACACCCTGACCCAGCTACCGCTGATGACCTTCGGTTGGGAGCACTTCCATCGCGAAGACGGCAGGCGCACTCAACGCCGATCGATTCAGTGCGCCGTCGACCTCGCAGTTTTCACAGGAATCCCCGCAGTAGCTCTGATCGCCTGCTGGTTCAAATCCGGAGACTCCACTCCGATGCTAGTCGCATCCGTCATCGAAGCGGCGGCCGTTGCCACACTCGCAACTCAGATCATTTCCTACACCAGGGCGAGTCACTGAAAAAATCCAGCGGGCAATGAACAGCGCAAGCGAAAATCGAAAGCATGAGCCAATTGAAGTCCCCGGAGAGAAGGCTCCAGGCTTCCACCGAGCTCAAGAAGCCAGCCCACTCCCTCGCGGAGACTGGCCACCCGCAGGTGCGGCATGGCGGGCGGGGTGTCACCGAGGCCGAAGTCTGCGCCGGGCGAAGAGGGTTCGGGCATCAGGCCGCCAGGGTGAGGTTGTCACGGGTGAAGGTTCGGCCGATGCGTGGGACCGGCAGGTGCGCCGCCGGCCGCAGGAGGACAGCGTTGCCGATCTGGCGCGGTGGCCCGGGGCGACGGCACACTCCTCCCATCTCACCGGAGACCTGGGAATCGGCGTATGCCACCTTCTTGGGGACGGGGCTGGCGCACTGGCTCACATCTCTGCATGCCGTGGGTATGAGGAGGGGGTCGTAGGCGGACCGGGCCGAAGGGCTACTGGGCGCGCGGCTTGAGGGCTGACGCCGGGCAGCAGTCGTCGATCCGTCACGGTATGGCGCGTACTACGACTGGGACCACAGCGAAACCGCCATCGGCGCCTGGAAGGTGGCAGGCTCGCGCTGCAGACCGCTTCCCTCTCGCCGTCACCCCCACGGGGCAATGGGTACGCCTCGGCACTTCCGGCGGTCCGAGCCAGACGGATGGCCGTGTGCCCAGAGCAGTGTCGGCGCGGGTGATCTTCTGACATTCCAGAGTCGGGCCGGGTGCGTCACACTGCCGGATCCGGGGACCACTTGGGGACCACACGGTATGCACGGGGCCACATGACCTGCCTCCCAGCGCACAGAATCCGCCCGTGATTAGTCTGGTATATGCAGATAATCTAGGTGGCTCACACTCCTGGGGGCCAAGGGATCGCAGGTTCACATCCTGTCGTCCCGACCAGCGTTTTCGCGGGTCGCAGGCGGTATCGGAGACATCCGGTACCGCCTTTCGCCGTTCCCGGGGGCCGGTTGGGCGCTGTCGGCTGTCGCGGGGGAGACGGGGAGGGGGCGCGGCTCAGCCGAACAGGGGGGATCCGAGCGGGCGCCGCCGGCCGAAGCCGGGGAGGATCAGGAAGGTCGCGCTGGCGGTCGTGGTGGTGAAGGGCAGCAGCGCGTCGGAGGCGTCCATGCGGCTGAGGGTGGCGGTGAAGGTCCGCAGTTCGTTCTGGAAGCTGATGAAGAGCAGACCGGGGGGCTCGTCGGTGCTGTAGGAACGGCGGAGCATATGGCCGACGCCGACCACGGTGGGGTTCGCCCGGCGCACATGGGCGTCCACCGGGATGAGATAGCGCCCGTCGGGAGTCTTGGCGCCGAGTTGGGGGCCTGAGGCGGCGGTACCGCCGGAGAGGGGCACCCCGCTGGCCCGGCGCCGCCCGAAGACCGCCTCCTGCTCGGCGATGGACAGGGCGGCGAACCGTGTCAGGTCGAGCTCCATGCGCCGCAGTACGGCCAGGGTGCCCCCGGCGACCGAGGGGGGTCCGGCCAGCCACAGGTCGCGCTCCTGCTCGGCGGTCGTGTGCGGGCCCACGATGCCGTCGATGAAACCGAGGAGATTGCGCGGTGCGGTGAGGCCCTCGGCGACGGGCACGTCCGTACCCCGGCGTGCGGACTGCCGCCAGCGTTCACGGACGCGGTCACCGGCCCGGTCCAGGAGCGCGGCGGCGGCGACCGGGAGGAGCAGCGGGTCATCGGCACAGATCTGGAGCAGCAGATCACCGCCGCGGGCCCGCGTGGCGATCCGCTCGCGGGAGAAGCGCGGCAGGTCGGCCGCGCCGGGCAGCGCGGGACCGGCCATCCGCACCAGCCGTGGGCCGACGCCGACGGTCACGGTCAGATCGCCCGGGGGCAGGCCCAGCAGTCGTGGGGCGGACCCGGTGGTGAGGGCGCGGACGGTCTCGCCGAGCTCCGCCAGCAGCGGGCCGGGCGCCACGGCGGGGCCGAGGTCGGCCACCAGGGCCAGCAGATTGCGCTGGGCCGTCCGGGGAAGCGTGATGCCCGCCTGGTAGCGGCCCGTCGCCGGGACCGGCGCCGGGGTGGCCGCCGTCGCTGGGGTGGGCCGGTCCGGCCGGGCCGAGTCCGGTGAGCACCCGGCGACGAGACCGGCGGCCACCGTGACCCCGGTGACATCGAGGAACGCGCGGCGGGACGGCGGGCGGTCGGCGCGGTGCATGGTGTGTAGGGTGCCACACCCGTCTTCGTCCATCAGCCCAACTGCCGTGTTCCAGCGGTGACTTCGCCACCGTGCCAGACTGGGATCATGTCTCGATTAGCTCTTCGCGCGACGGCGGCGGTCCTGGGTGTGCTGACGCTGGTGGCCGGTTGCGGCGGCGGCGGTGGTGACGATCGATCGGACCGGGGCCGGCGGCCGGAGGGCGGGCAGGTGACGATCCGGGTGCCCGGCGACGCCCCGACGATCTCCGCCGCGGTGTCCCTGGCCCGCTCCGGTGACCTGGTGCTGGTGGCCCCCGGGGTCTACCACGAGTCGGTGCGGATCGACACGGCGCGCGTCACGCTGCGTGGCGAGTCCCGGGACAAGGTCGTCATCGACGGGCAGTTGCGGCGGCCGAACGGGGTGGTCGTCACGGCCCCCGGCGTGGCCGTGGAGAATCTGACCGTACGGAGGAACACGCAGAACGGGGTGCTGGTCACCGGTTCGGCGGCGGCCGTCTCCGGGCTGCCGGGGAGCGGCGGATACGACACGGGTGACGAACCCGTCAGGCTGCTCACGTCGTTCCTGGTCTCGCATGTGACCGCGACCCGTAACGGCCTCTACGGCATCTACGCGTTCTCCGCGCGGAACGGTGTCATCCAGCACTCCTACACCTCGGGCGGCGCCGACTCGGGGATCTATGTCGGCCAGTGCCGACCGTGCCGGATCGTGGTGCGGGACAACGTCTCCGAACTCAACGCCGTCGGCTACGAGAACACCAACGCCAGCGGCGAGCTGTACGTGGTCGGCAACCGCCTGGCCGGCAACCGGGTCGGACTGACCATCAACTCCGACCACCAGGAGAAACTGCTCCCGCAGCGTGACACCGTCGTCGCGGGCAATCTGATCGCGGACAACCAGCAGACCCGGACCCCGGAGCAGGCCGACGGCGGCTGGGGTATCGGCGTCGGTGTCGACGGCGGCAGCGAGAACCAGTTCCTCCGCAACCGCATCACCGGCAATACCAACGTCGGTCTCATGATCACCGCGACCGCCGACCTGACGGCGGACCGCAACCGGATCACGGAGAACACCTTCACCGCCAATGCCGTCGACATCGGCTGGACGTTCACCACCGCCACCCGTGGTCAGGGCAACTGTCTGCGCGGAAACACCCTGCGTACGACCGTACCCGCGCGGCTCGCGGCCACCGCGTCCTGCCCGCTGCCCGGCACATCGCCCACACCCTCGGGTACTTGGCGGAGTCCCACGGCGCCCGCGGGCATCCCGTTCACCGACGTGGCCGCGCCCGGACCGCAGCCGGAGTTCCCCCGCGCCACCAGCACCGGCGCCACCGCCGTACCGGACGTTCCGGCGCTTCCCAGCGCCGCCGACCTCGGGTCCGTCACCCTGCCGCCGCCGTCGCTGCTCGCCGAGCGCGCGCGGGTGCGGATCTCGTAGGGGGTGGGTTGTCGCGCGGCTCTGATCTACGGACCAGAGGCGTGGCTACCGCGCCGGTCTGAGGCCGGGGACCGGCCGGACGGGGACGTACGGGTGGGTGTCGAAGTCGAACACCACCGGCCGCGACGCGGAGGCGATACCGGCCCGGACCCGGTACATGGTGCCGTCCGGGCCGATCCAGTAGCGCACGGTCGGTGACGTACGGGTCTTGGTGGCGGCCTTCGGCCCGTTGACGATGTCGGTCCGGTGGCCGCGCACCCGGTCCCGTCCGACCCACGCGGCGCCGTTCTGCGGCAGCAGCGCGGCATTGTCCGGCCGGTCACCGCCGAGGCCGAGCGCGATGCCCAGCGAGCTGTCCAGGGACATCCCGGTCGTCCGCAGCGGACGCTTGTACCAGCCGGATACCGGCGGCGACGCCGGTGCGGTGGGCGGGGGGTCCGCCAGGGGGCGGACGAGGACGGTGGTGGCCGTCCACTGGATCAGCCCGTCGCTGGACGCGTCACGCCCGGTCCCGCGCACCACCCCGTAACCGGTGTGGGTGCGGTAGTCGATGGATCCGGTGATGACCAGCCCGCCGCTGGTGCCCGGCACGGTGATCGTCACCGCCCGGCCGCCCGCCTGGTAGTTGAGGAACCGGGTGATCGCCAGGCGGTTCACCTCGTCCGGGGTCAGCGCCCGGGGAGTGGTGGGGCCACCACCGTCACCGAGGAGGGCGAAGGTGAGGGCTGTGGCGGCCGAGACGCCGATGACGGCGGCCGCCACCCAGCGTAACCGCGGCCACCGACGGTGGCCCGCTCCGCGCCCCCGGGCCCCTCGTCCGCTGTCGCCGCTCTGCTTCCTGATGGCTCTGTTGGTCCGCACGCGGCGCGACTGTAACAGCTCTCCGCGGAGGCGCTCCAAAGTACGCGCTTACCAGACATGATGACCCGTCAGCGAGTACGCTCCGGCTGGGATTTGCCGAGTTTGGTGCAAGATCAGGACGAGATAAAGGAATGCGATGCCATTACGTGGACTGGTGCGGATCGGGCTGTCCGGCCTGTTACTGGTGGGGGGCGGCACAGGTGTGATCCTGACCGGCGCCGGGCAGGCCGGCGCCGCGGCCTCCGACGGCACCCTGACCGTCGAGGTGCTGCGGGACTTCTTCGGTACCGGCGTGATCAACGCGACCATGGACGTGCCCCAGCGGGGAATGAAGGTCGACATCACCGATCCGGACGGCGGTCGCGTCACCGGGGTCACGGATGTCACCGGGAAGGTCATCGTGCCGCCGTCGGACGAGCTGACCGGCGGCCGCTACCGGGTCGATGTCACCGTCCCGGCCCCCTACAGCGACTATCTGCGGGCGGCGCCCGCCTCGACCGCGCCGAACCACTTCGACAGCTTCACCTCCTTCGTGGACATCTCGGACGGGAAGGACGCCTCGGTGACCACCGGGGTGTGGAACCCGGCCGACTACGCGCTCCCCGACTCCCGCTACTTCGTCCCGATCCAGAATGGCGCGGGTGCCAAGGACAACCGGGCACTGGTGGCGTTCGGGACCGGCGTCCGGGGCAACTGCCCGGCGCAGGCCGAGTGCCCGGCGGTCATCAACACCCAGGAGCAGGTGGGCACGACCTACGGCCTGGCCTACGACAGATACCGCGAGCAGCTGTTCCAGTCGGCGTTCGCCCGCCGCTACACCGCGTACGGGCCGGACGGCGGTGACGCGATCTACACCGTCCCGGCCGACGGGGGCGACACCAAGCTGTTCGCCAAGGTGCCGGGCGCCACCAAGACCGCGCACGACACCGCCAACCTGATCAAGGACGCCGGGTTCACCGACGTACCGGGCAAGGAGAGCATCGGCGGGCTGGCGCTGTCGGAGGACGGCTCGACCCTCTACGCGGTGAACCTGCTCACCCGCAGCCTGGTCAGCTTCGACGCCACCGGTTCCTCGGCGGAGGCGCCCGAGGAGACCGTGGCCATCCCCGATCCCGGCTGCGCGGCGGACGGCGACTGGCGTCCGTTCAGTGTGGCCACCCACAACAACACCCTGTACGTCGGGGGTGTGTGCAGCGCCGAGAGCACCCAGAGCCGCGCGGACCTGAAGGCCGTCGTCGCGACCTATGACGGCGACGCGTTCACCACCGTACTGTCGCAGCCGCTGACCGCCGAGCGCGGCGCCGTGCTGGCCGGCAACCCCGGCCGCGACCAGGTCAACCACTGGAACCCGTGGAACACCGACCTGGCGGACTGGGACTCCTTCCAGGTGGGCAGCGCGATGATCAACCCACAGCCCGCGCTGGCCAGTATGGCCTTCACCCGCGAGGGGTCGCTGATCCTCGGTTTCCGGGACCGGTTCATGGACGTCGTCAGCTGGGGCGGCCTCGACCCCAGGCCGGGCCGGGACACCCCGCAGCACGGTATGTCCGGCGGCGACATCAGCATGGCCTGCGCCACACCCACCGGAAAGTTCGCGTGGGAAGGCACCGGAAGCTGCCCCGACAACACCACGGACCCGAGCGTCGACGGGGCCCAGCCCGGTGCCGTCGTGGAGTACTTCCCGGGTGACTTCTTCCCCAACGGCGGCTCCGCGACCAACCCCGGGCCGCACCAGGAGTCCGCACTGGGATCCGTCGCCTACATCCCCCAGCAGCAGTGGGTCGTCAGCACCCAGATGGACCCGACGGGTGTGGTCATCACCAACGGGACGGGCTACTACGACGTCACCACCGGCCGTGGCCCCGGCAACGACCCGGCCAAGAACGCCTACCAGTTCATCGGCCCCAACCAGAACGGGTTCGGCAAGGCCGGTGGCCTCGGCGACATCGCGTACGCCGCGGCGAACGCACCCATCCAGATCGGCAACGTGGTCTGGTTCGACGGCGACCGCAACGGCATCCAGGACGCCGGACACGTGCTGCTGCCGGACGCGACGATCAACCTGCTCGACGCCGACGGCCAGCAGGTCGCCACGACGAAGACCAACGCCGCCGGTGAGTACTACTTCGGCGGTGTCGGCGCGGAGTACGAGCTGACCCCGGGCGCGAAGTACACCGTGCAGTTCGATGTGTGCACCGCCGACACCAGCGCGGTCCCGGAGCAGCCGCCCGCCACCGACCTGCGGTTCACCCTGCCCACGGTCGGTGACGACCGGGTCCATGACTCCAATGTGACCCCGCCGACCACCGGCCGGCTGTGCAACGGGTACGCACCGGTCACCGCACCGGCCAAGGCGGGAGGTGTCGACCACACCATCGACGCGGGCGTGCACATCCCGAAGCCCACACCCTCACCGACGCCCACCCCGACCGCGTCCCCGACCCCGACACCGTCCCCGACCGACTCCCCGACTCCGACCCCGACACCCTCATCGACGCCGCCCCCCAACACCCCGACCCCGGAAGGCGGCCGGAAACCGGGCGGTGGCCTCGCCAACACCGGTACCTCCAGCCTGGGCGAGGTGATCGCCCTCGTCGCCCTGCTGCTCGGCGCGGGCGCGACCGTCGTCCTGGTCAGCCGTAAGCGGCGCACCAGGCACCGCTGACCTCCCGCGAACCCGATGGGCCGGTGCGTCGCACC
>NZ_JBHVHF010000207.1:0-14716 GCF_042800315.1 Streptomyces sp. NPDC057638 | reverse complement strand
AGGTGGAAGAAGGGGCGGATGTAGAGGACCCGGGCGGGGCGGGGGCTGATCGCGAGGGTGTAGCGGTCGGGCCCGTCCGGGATGACGACGGAGACGGCGATGCCGTGGTCGAGCCGGGTACGGGCGGCGTGGTCCTCGGCGGGGTCGGTGGCCCACACCCGTATCTCGGTCGGAGCGTCGGGCACGGGGATCTGTTCGCAACGGCTGGCCCAGGGGGCGCGGTCCGGGTCGGGGTCCAGCCCGTCCGCGAGCCGCAGGGCCTGCTTGCGCAGCCAGGTCAGGGCGATGTCCTGCGAGCGGGTGCGCAGGGTGCCGAGAACGAACGGAACGATCTCGTCTGACCCGTGGACCGGGCCCTCGGCGATGACGTGACACAGATACGCGACAGGTGGCCCGCTCACGCCGGACCACCATCCTCCGGCGCGGGTCGCAGCAGCCGTTCCAGCTCGACATCAAGCCGCGCCTGACGGGCCTGGGCCTCAAGCCCCCGGCTCCACTCGTCCACACAGTCCGCGTCCCACCGCAGCCGTAACAGCTCGAACCCGAGCCCCAACCGCTGCTCAGCGGCACCCAAGGCCAGGGTGAACCAGAGCCATAACCGCATCACGGCAACCGCCAGTGCGCGTGCTCCGCGTTGATCTCCCGCACCCGCGCCCGCAACGACCGCAGCAGTGGAGAGTCAGGCTCGGAGGAGGGGACCGCTGGGGGCGGGTGAGTGTCGCCCCCAGCGGGGCGGTCCGGCACGGGCCGACCCGCAGGCGTGTCGGCCCGTAGGGCGGATGGTGGAGGTGCCGGTGGGTGGGGAGGGTTGGTGGTCGCCATAGCGTTTCTCCGTCCCGTTATGGGGAGCGAGGAACGCTAGGCCGGGGGCGGGGGCGAAGGGGGGACCCGATGTCCCCCCGCCCGATCGGGCTACGCGGCCATGCCGATGGATTCGGCCAAGGTCACCGCTTCCGCCTTGAGCGGGCCTGTCGCCGACCGGGCCAGCTCCGCCGCGACACCGCGTGCGAAGGGCACATAGCGAACGCCTTCGGGCGTGGTCCGGTAGGCATGGCCCAGGTAGTGCAGGGCAGCCGCCGGTTCCCGCTTCTGGACATGCCCGGCCGCGATGTCCAGAAGCAGTCGGGAGCGGCGCTCCAGGGAACCGACAGAGGAGGGGTCGATGGACTCGGCACGGCGCAGGGCCTCGCCCGGGGTGAGGAGGCCCACGCCCACGCTCACCCCGTGGATGGCCACGTTGGAGGCGTCGAAGGCGGAGGGTGTGTGGGTGTATCCGGCGGGCAGCCGGGAGGCGGTGCGGTCGGCCGCGATGAGGTAGCGCTCGGCGTCACCGGAGCGTCCGTCCAGCCCGCAGGAGATGGCGGCCTGGAGGTTCAGCGCGCCGTAGACACCGAGGATCTCGGCGTTTCCGCGCTCCAGCTGGTCCCGGATCAGGGACATCCCGGCTTCGTCCGTCCGGACGGCCTCTTCGGCGAAGCCTGTCGCGCGCTGGCCGATCGCCGTCGACCACGCGGCGAGCGCGAGGCTCACGGGATGGTCCGCCTCTTCGCTGTGGGCGCGCCCACGGTCAAGGGCGAGCCAGTACAGCTCGGGCTCGCAGATGTGGGCGAGGAGCCGCTGTACCAGGCGGTAGAGGTCCGCCGTCGCGGCGTGGGCGGCCCGGCGCTCGACGCCGTCATGGGCGCGGACGCAGGCGTGTGCGTCGCGGACGAGGTCCGGCAGCAGCGCTCCCACCTCGGTCCGCTGATGGGTGCTGCGATGCCACAGCCGCCATGCCTCCTCGACCCTGGCCTTCAGCACCTCGGCCGAGCACGGCTCGACGGTGGAGGGCCCGGTGAAGGACACACCATGGAGGGCCGTGCGGAGGGTGGGAACACAGGGGTGGGACAGCTTTCCGACCGCGTCCACGGGCAGTGTCAGGTCGCCACCGGTCAGTACGGACAGATCGTCCACGCGCAGCGCGTTGGCCAGCCGGACGAGGAGTGTCACCGATCGCAGCTCCCGCCGCCCGGTCTCGATCTTCTTCAGCCAGTCCGGGGATCTGCCCACGAGACCGGCCAGCACCGGCCGGCTCAGCCCACGGCGCTCTCGCAGCACCCGGACGCGTTCACCCGTCGTCAGCTCTTCCGGCAGCTCCGGAAGACCCTGGGATACGTCAGTCATCGTCGCTCCCCAGACATGTGGTAGCAGTCCAACGAGCGTACGCCCACCCGGCCATGGCGGTCACAGACATACCTACGAGGGGGAAAGGGCTGACGCCCCTACGTCCCGTTCCAGGCTCCAGGCCCGGGAGAGGGCCACCACAGTGGAGGGCCGAACGAGCTGACGAGGGGTGGCTGAGAGGTGAGTTGACGGCGGCGGGGTGCGCTAGCGTGCTCAGCGCCTGAGCGGTTCGACTCGACTCGGAGGGCCGGGATTTGCCGGGCCAGAAGACGTTCACGAAGAGGGGTGCGCCGATGGCCCGGCGTGACTACGAGGACGATCCCGCCGCACCGGCCGCCAACAGCCTGGTTCCCGCCGCGTCCGTGACCGTACCCCCTCGTCCAGAGCGGCCGCGTCGACTGCCGCATCAAGACGATGTTCAGCCTCATCCGCCCCCACCAGAGGAACCAGCACGCCAAGGCCCGCTACGAGCGGGCCCGCACCATGACCCCGCCCGCACGACGAGCCTGACCCGGCCCGGGGCGCTGATCAGTCGGACCCGCAGGGCGACTCACAGGCGCGCGTGCCACCCGCCCCGGGCGATCACGGTCCGTCCGTCGCCGTCGGCGAAGAGCCGGGCGCCCCGTACGGGAAGCTCGCCCTTGCCGAGCCAGTGGGCGCGGATCTGGTCGAAGAGATCCCAGAGGCGGCGAGGGCCGGACTGGTGGACGGTGGGCCGGTCACCGGCGGTGGCGGTGGCGCGGGCCCACGACCCGTCGGCGTGGGCCATGACCACCGTGTGGCGGTCACCGTCCCGGTGGTAGCGGTGGGTGAGGCCCGGCACGGTGAGGCTCAGCATGGAGTCGAGGTCCCACGCGTTGCCGATGTCCACGACGGGATAGGGGCCGACAGCGACGGACTCGCCGTCGTGCGTGCGGGCGACGGCCAGAAGGCCCTCCTCGGGTCCGGTCGGGTAGTCGTCGCCGTGCCGGATCGCCATGAACCCGGCCCGGTCCCACTCGGTGCGCCCGATGGCACCGCCGTCGGGTGTCTTCTCGGCGGTGACCAGGAGGGAAGTGCCCGCGATGGTGGTGACCAGCCGTCCGCCGGTGCGCAGGGCCCGGAGCCAGCTCGGGGGGATCGTGCGGACGGAGACCATGGCGACGATCCGGTCCACGGACCCCGCCTCCACCGGCAGCGGCCCGGTGGCGTCGACGGTCTCCACGCGAGGGCTGAGCCCGATGCGGTCGAGCCGGGCACGTGCGGCTTCGGTGAGGTAGGGATCGACGTCGACGCTGGTGAGCTGGGCCGGGTGGTCGAGGTAGTGGGTGGCGAGGGCGGTGCCGTATCCGGTGCCGGTGCCGATGTAGAGCAGACGGTGATCAGTGGCGAGATGAGCATGTCGGTGCATGGTGACGACGAGCCCCGGAAGCGTGGAGGACGAGGTGGGGCGTCCGTGTGGCCTGTCGTCGGGGGCGGCGTGGTCGGCGTGTTGGATACCGACACGGGTAACGAGGGTGGTGTCGGCGTAGACCGATGGGATGACCGTCTCGTCGGTGGTGGTTCGCCGATCCCAGCCGTCGCCGTTCGCCTGCCACCAGCGAGGGACGAAGACATGGCGAGGGGTGCGGGCCACGGGCCCGCGCCACCGCGAGCCCTCATGGGTCACGGTGGCGGCGAGGGCCTCTGCGAGGGGGCGCCAGTTCACTGAACGGATTCCTCCGAGGGGGGCGCGGGCTGGGGTATGTCGTCGAAGGAGGGCAGACACGCCGGGGTCGAGGCGGGATCGCAGTCATTGACCCACCCTCCGGGCCTGAGACCAAGCCACCACAGCGACGACACCACCCCGTGGCGCGACCTCTCCCGAACCGCGCGTGGTCACCGGGGCCAGCTGGTATACCTCAGTACCGGCCGGGTTTGGGCGCATGGCCCCCGTTGGGTGGCTATGGCATTGATCATCACATTGCCCGGCCGGGCGGGAGGACGCCGGTGTGCTGCTGGTGAACGCGGTTCGCGATGGGCGGGGCGGCGGTGCCGGGGTGGTCGCCGTCGGCGTGCCCGCGACGGTGCGGCGCATACGGGTCGGTCGCCTGGCGTCAGGTACTCACGCATTTCCCCAGACGGGAGGAACACCCATGCCCTATCAGCTCGACTCCCCGCACGAGCAGCACGCGGACGAGGTACTGCGGGCGAGCCTGGAGGAGCTGCTCGCGGACATCACCCTCTTCTCCGTGGCGACGACGGGCCCGGACGGTGCCCATATCAACACGGCGTTCTTCGCCTACGACGGGGAACTGGACCTGTTCTTCATCAGCGAGCGCTCCACCCGGCACAGCCGTAACGCGGTGGACGATCCGCGCGCGGCGGCCACGGTGGCGCGCAAGCCGCCCGAGTACGGGGAGCATCTGCACGGGGTCCAGCTCGCCGGGGTCGTCCATGAGGCGCGGGAGACGGAGACGGGGGCGAGGGCCGGGCTGGACTGCTACCAGGGGCGGTTCCCGGCCTTCGCGCCGGATGAGGAGTCGTTGCGGCGGCTCCATGACGGTGAGGGGCCGTTGGCGCTGTACCGCTTCCGGGTGGAGTCGCTGACGCTGCTGGACGAGCCCCGGTTCGGGCGGCGGGTCTATGTGCGGGCGGCCGTCGTCAGATAGCGGGAGGGGCGGGCGGCGGCGGCTCCTCCGCGGGGTCGGCGGCATCGGCGGCATCGGCGGCGTCCGCGGCATCGGCGGCGTCCGTGGCATCGGCGGAGTCCGGCGCGTCGGCCGCGTCGGCCGCGTCGGTGAAGTCGATCTCCGGTACGTCGACGTTGGCGAAGACGGCCAGGCTGTCGGCCGGGTCCAGGTCCGCCGCCAGCGCGTGCAGTTCCCGGAGCGGGTCGAAGCCGTCGGGGAGCGTGCCGTCCTGGAGCTGCCGCACCCAGTCCACGCGTCGTGGTCCGCGTACCGGATCCATGGCGATCGTCCTCCCGGTCGGTCTGTCGTCGCCCCTGCGCACTCGGCCCTCACGATCCGCCCGGACACGTGCTGACCAGCATGGATCCGAGAGAGGAACCGCATGTCGTCCAACGGAAAGACCGTCAGGCTCGGCCGTATCATCCCAGGCGTCCGCACCGTCATGGTGCCCTTCGACGACGACCTCATCAACGGGCCGTACGCCGGTCTCGCCGATCCCGTGACCCGGGTGCGGGAAGTCGCGCTCGGTGGGGCCGACGCCGTCCTGGGGTTTCCGCGCCTGCTCGCGCGGTACACCGAGCGGGGCGTACGCGTCCCCTTCGTCGCCAACCTGACCGCGAGCACGGTCCTGGGGGCCCATACCCGCAAGGTCGTGGTGGGTTCCGTGGAGCGTGCCGTACGCGAGGGGTGCGACGGGGTCGCGGTGCATGTGAATGTGTCGGACCGGCATGAGCCGGAGATGCTCGCGGCGCTCGGCGCGGTCGCGGAGGGGTGTGAGCGCTGGGGGATGCCGCTGCTGGCGATCATGTATCCACGGCGTGCCCGCGACGGGGTGGACGACAACTACCTCGACCTCAAGGCGGACGACCGCGCTCATTATGTGGATCTCGTGCGCCACTGCGTCCGTATCGCGGCGGAGCTGGGCGCGGACGTGGTGAAGACGCAGTACACCGGGGATCCCGAGTCGTTCGCCTCGGTCATCACGGCGTCCATGGGGGTCCCGCTGATCGTCGCCGGTGGTCCCCGTACGCCGGTGCGTGAAGCCCTGGGCAACGCGCATGGCGCCGTCACGGCCGGGGCCGCCGGGGTCTGCTTCGGGCGGCAGACGTACAACCGCACCGACATCACCGGCTTCGTCCGCATGCTCTGTTCGGTGGTGCACGAGGGCCGGGCGCCGGAGGACGTGCTGGCGGGTCAGCGGGACGTCGCTGGTGTGATCCCCGGGCAGTGAGCGTGCGGTCCACCGGGGCGGCGCGCCGTTACGGCCCGGCGCTGGGGACGGCGGCGGTGGCGGTGGTGTGGGGCACCAGCGGGGTGCTGGTGCGCGGCAGCACGCTGTCCGCCGTCGAGATCGCGTTCGGGCGGGCGGCGGTGGGCGGGGTGGCGCTGTGGTGCTGGGTGGCGGTCACGGCGCGAGGGCGGGACCGGGCGGGTGTCCGTGGTCGTGGGACGCGGCAGGCGTGGGCGCTGCTGTGGTCCGGGGTGCTGCTGGCGGCGCACTGGCTGACGTTCGTGATGGCCTTGCGGCGGGCGCCGATCGGTACCGTCCTGATCGGGATCTACCTCGCGCCCCTCGCCATCGCGGGGCTGGCGCGGGGCGGCGTCCACGAGCGCGTCACCCGTCCGCAGCTGATGGCGCTGGCGCTCGCCCTGCTCGGCAGCGCCTTCGTCCTCCGGCCGGGCCGGACCGGTGGCCCGGACGGGCTGGCGCTGATCGCCGTGTCCGCCCTGGCCTACGCCGGGGCGACGCTGGCCAGCAAACGGGCGCTGCGCACGGTTCCGGCGGTCCAGGTGGCGACAGGGCAGCTCGTCATCGTGGCGGTGGTCCTGCTGCCGGGGCTCGTGTTCCAGTCGACCCAGGCGACGGTCCCCGGCCCGGGTGATCTGCTGATCGTCGTCAGTCTGGGACTGGTCTACAGCGCGCTGGCGCTCCTGGCCTATCTCGCCTTCCTCAAGCGCCTGCCGGTGATGACGTCCGGGATCCTGCTGTACCTCGAACCGGTGTCGGCGCTGTTCTGCGGCTGGGTCTTCCTGGGGGAGCATCCCGTGCCGCTGACCTGGGTCGGTGTCGGACTCGTCCTCGTCGCCGGGTTTCTGGTCAGCAGGGAGTCCGGGGCCGTTGTCCACAGGGCGACCCCGGATATGACCCCTTCCGATACGGTGAACTCACCGTGCGCAATCACCGATTCGCGCTCAGAAGATGTGCGATCACCGAAGGACAGATAATGCTGCTTTCCGGTCAGGTTGCTGTTGTTACCGGCTCCTCGCGTGGAATCGGGAGTTCCGTAGCGCTCGCCTTCGCGGAGCGCGGGGCGCGGGTCGTCGTCAACTCCCACAGCGATGTCGAGGGAGGGGAGGCGCTGGTCCGGACGATCAAGGAGAACGGCGGCAGCGCGCTGTACGTCCAGGCGGACGCCGCCGACACCGACGATGTCGAGCGGCTCTTCGACACCGCCGAGGAGGCGTTCGGACCGGTCGACGTCCTGGTCAACAACGCGGGGCTCACCGAGGGCATGCCCATCCTGGAATCCACCAAGGACCACTGGCTGCGCATGCTGAACATCAATCTCCTCTCCACCGTCCTCTGCTCGGTCCGGGCGGGCAGGACCATGAAGGAGCGGGGCGGCGCCATCATCAACACCTCCTCCATCCGGGGATTCGACGCGACCGGACGGGAGGGCGTGATGGCCTATTCCGCCGCCAAAGCCGCCGTGAACAACTTCACCCGTACGCTGGCGAAGGAACTCGCCCCGCGGGTACGGGTGAACGCGGTGGCCCCCGGATTCACGGCGACCTCGTATATGGACCGGGTCGACGACGCGCTGAGGGAATCATGGCTCGATGTCATTCCGCTGCGGCAGTTCATCGCCCCCGATGACATCGCCGGGGCCTATGTCTTCCTCGCCGAGGCCCCCTATATGACGGGCACGCTGCTGACCGCCGACGCCGGGTTCACCCTGGGGCGCGGCTGAGGCACGCGTGAAGCGGGGAGGGGCGGGAACCGTGACCCGGAAGAAGATCTTCATCTCCTATCAGCGGGAGTCCGCCGCCGTCGCGCGGCGGCTGCACGACGCGCTTCAGGCCGCCGGGTTCGACGCCTGGGTGGACACCGAGCGCATCCGGCACACCGATCTCTGGGCCACCTCCATCGATCAGGCGCTGCGCTCGGCCGACCGCCTCGTCGTGCTCCTCACCGCGAAGGCGACGGAGTCCCGCGAGGTCTTCAACGAGTGGTTCTTCTTCTACAGCCACCGCAAGCCCATCCACGTCGTCCGTATCGACGGCTGCGAACTGCACTACCAGCTGGTGCCGTTCCAGCGGCTGGAGTGGACCGCCCGGGCCGGGGAGAACGAGTGGACGGCGCGTACGGACGCGCTCGTCGCCGCGCTGCGCACCTCCTTCGCCTGGCCCGACGGGCACTCGCCGGACGACGCCGTGGTCACCACCCCCTTCGCCCCGGCCCGCACCCTGCCGGGCGCGTTCGCCGCGCTGGAGGAGGCGATCCGCGACCGCGCCCGCTCGGTCGCCCTCACCGACGAACAGCTCCACGCCATCCGGGACCACCCCTCGCACACGGTCCGTGAGTATCTGCTGTCCTGCTACGCCCGCTGGTGCGGCCCGCGCTACCAGCTCGACCGGCGGTTCGTCCGCCTCACCCTGGTCTACGACGAGGGAACCGATGTCGCCGACCGCTGGGTCACCGCGCCCAGCAGCCGCCGCTCCGACGACCTCCAGGCCGTGCTCGCGGGCAGCGACTCCTTCGCGTACGTCCTGCTGGGAGCGCCCGGTTCCGGGAAGTCGACGCTGCTGCGCCGCCTCGAACTCGACATCGCGGCGGAGGGGGTCCCCAGCCCCTCGGACGCGGTCATCCCCTTCAGCGTCTCGCTCGCCGAGTACGGGCTCAACACCGGCGCGCCCCCCGCGCCCCGCCGCTGGCTGGAGGAGCGCTGGAAGGCCCGCCATCCCCAGCTGCCGGAGCTGGCGCACTTCCTGGAGTCGGGGCGGCTGCTGCTGCTCCTGGACGGCCTCAACGAACTCGCCCACCACGACCCCGCCGACCTGCGCCGCCGTATCGACGCGTGGAAGGTGTTCCTGTACGAGTCCGTGCGGGACGTGCCCGGCAACCGGGCCGTGTTCGCCTGTCGCACCCTCGACTACGGGGCCATGCTCAGCAGCAAGGACGTCGGCGTCCCGCATATCCGTCTCGAACCCATGACCCGCGACCAGGTCATGGAGTACATCACCCTCCATCTGCCCGAACAGGCCGGCCTGGTCCGCGACGCCCTGGACCGCGACGCGCGGGCGCCGTCGTTCTACCGCACCCCGTACATGCTCCGGCTGCTGGTCAACCAGGTCCGGGCGGTGGGCACGGTCCCCGTCGGGCGGGTCGACGCGTTCGCCGGGATGGTGCGCGAACTGCTCCGCCGGGAGATCCTCTCCGGCAACCCCAGGACCGTCGACCCCGAACTCCTCACCGACCGGGAGCAGCGCCGCCTGCGCGACGGCGTCCGCGACCCGCTGTGGCTCCCCGACCGGGGGCACCTCGTGCCCGCCCTGACCCGGCTCGCCTACCAGATGCAGGAGAGCAAGCGCGGCGAGGACAAGGGGAGCGTCGTGGTCGACTACGACACGGCCGTCGACCTCCTCAACGGGCTGGCCCGGATCGCGGAGGCGTCCCTGAGGGTGGGCTGTGACACCGGCATCCTCGACGAGGACGAGGAGGCCATCCGCTTCTTCCACCAGCTGCTCCAGGAGTTCTTCGCCGCGCGCCAGCTCGCGCTGACGCCCGACTTCTCCCGGCTGGCCGTCCCGGACACGGTCGCCACCGTCTCGCCGCCCCTGACCGACGTCCTGGAGCAGCTCGCGCCCGGCGAGCCGCTGCCGCCCCTGTCGACCACCGGATGGGAGGAGACGGCGGTGATGGCCGCCGCGCTCGCCGAGGACCCCGACACCTATGTCCGCGAGATCCTCGCGGTCAACCCGTCCCTGGCGGGCCGCTGTCTGGCCGCCCCCGATGTCCGCGTCGACGCCGCCGTACGGACCGAGGTGCTGCGGACGCTCACCGCCCGCGCCACCGACCCGGCGACGGACCTGCGGGCGCGGATCCACTACGGGCGCATCCTCGGGGTGCTGGGCGATCCCCGGCTGACCCGGGTGGAGAGCGCGCACGGCGCCGCGCTCCTGCCGGAGTTCGCGTCCATCCCGGCGGGCCGCCACCGCATCGGGGCCGACGGCACCCCGTACGCGCTGGAACGGCCGGTCCACGAGGTGCGGCTGGCCGCCTTCCAGCTGGCGCGGCGGCCCGTCACCAACGCCGAGTACGGCTGTTTCATCGCCGCCGGGGGCTATGAGGACGAGCGGTGGTGGCGCTCCGGCCACGCCCGCGCCTGGCGCTTCGGCGAGGGCATCCAGGACCTGATCGCCGCCGAGTGGCGCAAGAAGCGCGACAACCTGCGCCGCCGCCCCGCCCTCCCCGTCGACATGCTCCGCAGCGGTGTGGCGACCCTCCAGCAGGCCGTCAGCATGGTGAAGCTGACGACCATGACCGACCAGGCCGTCCACAAGGCGCTCACCGACATCTACGGCACCGAGGCGCCGCGCATGCCCGCCTACTGGTACGACAGCCTCCTCGCCCACCCCGGCGCCCCGGTCGTCGGCGTCAGCGTCTACGAGGCGGAGGCGTACTGCGCCTGGCTGAGCGCGGTGACCGGCCGCCCGGTCCGGCTGCCCACCGAGTACGAGTGGGAGGTGGCGGCGTCACCGGGCGGGCGGGTCTTCCCGTACGGGGACGAGGCCGGGCCGCTCGCCGCCAACACCTTCGAGCTGCACGCGCGCGGCACGCTCCCCGTGGGCGTCTTCCCCGAGGGGCGCAGCCCGGCGGGCGTCGACGACCTGTCGGGCAATGTCTTCGAGTGGACCGCGAGCGCGCCCGACCCCTATCCGCGTGACCCGGCGGCCCCGGCGGTCCGTGCGCCGGACGCGCCCGGCGACACCCGGATCTGCCGGGGCGGGTCATGGCGCCACCGGCACCACCGGGCCCGGGCCGCCTACCGGGGGCGGGGTCAGTGCTTCGTCCGCAACGACGACCTCGGGTTCCGGCTGGCGCGGTCCCGGTAGGCGGAGACGGCGGGCACCTACTCCGGCACCCGCAGTACCAGCCCCGCCACCGGCTTCGGCCCGAAGGACGTCGTCTTGTGCGGCAGCAGCACGCCCGAGGCCGCCAGGGTGCGCACCTCCGGTTCCGGCAGCGGTGGCAGGAGGACCGCTGTGCCCTGGCCCGGGGTGGCGACCGAGGCCGTCGCCAGGGGGGCGTCATGGACGTGGTGGACGGCGCCCGGGAGGTCGGGGACGGACCAGGTGTCGCGCAGCAGGAGCAGATCGGCGACGGCGGTGGGGAGCGTGGCCCACTGCGGCGGGTGGTCGCGCAGGGCGGCGGCGAGGGCGGTGGGTGAGGGCGTGTCGAGGGACCAGGCGCGGCCCGAGCCGGTGAGGACGATCTCGCCGGGGGCGGGGAGCCGGGGCGCGCGCAGCGGGCGGACCCGGGCCACGTCGGCGGCCGACGCGGCGGCCTTCTCCGGGTCCAGGGAGGGGATCACCCGGTGGATCGCGGCCAGCCGCAGCGGATGGGTGTCCTGGTCCACCAGCAGGGCCAGCCCGCTGGTCCAGTGGTCCTGGGCGGGGCGGGCCGCGAGGTGGAGGCAGGCGGCCCGGCGGTGGTGGCCGTCGGCGACCAGGGCGGAGCCGCCGGCGGCGTGCGCGGCGAGTACGGACTGTTCGGCCGGGTCGTCGCAGGCCCACAGCAGATGGGCGACCCGCCCCACCCGGGCGATCACCAGCGGGCGGCGGCGCGCCACCGTGGCCATCAGCGCGGCGCCGTCCGGGGCGTTTGGGGACGGCCGGTGCGCCAGCAGCAGCGGTTCCAGCTGGGCGCGCATGCCCGCGAGCTGGGCCGCGCGCTGGTGGACGACGTGTTCGCGCACCCCTTCATGGGGCAGCACCCGGGGGTGTGTCAGGTCGAGTTCGCCGATGAGTCCGCGTTGCAGGGTCCGCTGGGCCAGCCGCTGTTCGTAGACGTACAGCGCGGGCCGTTCGTCCCGTACGAGTACGCCGCGTTCGGTCCAGCGGGTGAGCTGGAGCGCCGCGTCCCGGGGGCGGGCGGAGTAGAGGAGCCGGGCGAGGTGGTGGGGGCGGCGGCGCAGCGCGTGGGCGTGGGCGTGGTTCATGGCGTCGTACGGCGGACAGACCACCTGGGAGAGGTCGCCGGCCAGGGCGGGCGCGTACCGCACCGCGCGGAACGGCCGCAGTACCGGGCCGGGGAGGGAAGCGGGCATGGGAGGGCTCCTGGGAGGAGTGAGGGGGTGCCGGGCCGCCCGCACAGCGGCGGGCGGCCCGGTGGGGGAGGGGGGTCAGCCCGTGACGGGGACCGGCGCGGGGCGCGCGGTGAGGCGGCCCGTGCGGTGCAGCGCGTGCAGCGCGCCCGCGCACAGCAGGCCCAGCGCGCACAGCGACAGCCACGGCAGCGCGGAGACGCCCGCCGCGCGGGCCGCGTCCAGCGCGGCGCCCGTGAGCAGGTTCCCGAGGGTGATACCGACCCCGCAGATGGTGTTGTAGAGGCCGTAGTGGGTGGCGACGAGCCGGTCACCGGAGAGACGGACGATGGTGTCCATCTCGAACGGGTACGCGATCATCGTCCCCAGCGCCAGCAGCAGCGCCGACAGCACCGGCGGCCCGGCCGCCGCGAGCCACAGCCCCGGCCCGTCGCCGGGCACCGGCAGCGCGGTCGCCACCAGCGGCGGTACGAAGGCGCCGCCCATCGCCAGCAGCCCCACCACCAGCGAACGGCCGGGTTCCCAGCGGGCCTTGCACCAGGCCGTGACGCGGGTCTGGAACAGGATGGTCGTCAGTCCGGACGCGGCGAACAGCAGCGCCACCGACGCCGTACCGGCCGCCGTGTCCCCGCCGATCCGGCGCACTTCGAGCGGCAGCGCCAGATAGACCTGGAAGGTGAGGACGTACGAACCGATCATCGCCGCCGAGAAGAGCAGGAACGGCCGGTTGGCGAGGACCGAATGCCACTGCGACAGCACACCCGTGCCGGTTCCCGGGCCCGCGCTCTCGCCGCGCCTGCCCGGCAGGGCGCGGATCTGCACCACGCTCAGCACCGCGAACACACCCGCCGCCACCAGGCAGGTGATCCGGAAGTCGACGCCTGTCAGCACCATGCCGACCAGCGGCCCGAGCAGGATCCCCGCCTGGTAGAAGACGTTGAAGAGCGCGAACGCCTCCACCCGCCGCTCGCCCGCGTCGGCGGCGAGATAGGCGCGGACGGCCGGGTTGAAGAGCGCCCCGGCCAGGCCCGTGGCCGCCGACGCCGCGATCAGCGCGGGCAGCGAGTCGACCAGGCCGAGGGTGGCGAAGCCGAGGGTGCGCAGCACACAGCCCGCGACGATCAGCGGCTTGTAGCCGAAGCGGTCGGCGAGGGTGCCGCCGACCAGGAACATGCCCTGCTGGCTGAAGTTCCGTACGCCGAGGACGAGTCCGACGACCCAGCCCGCGAGGCCGAGCGTGCCCGAGAGGTGCGCCGCGAGATAGGGCATCAGCATGTAGAAGCCGAGGTTGATGGTGAACTGGTTCACCATCAGGAGCTGGACGCTCCACTCGTAGCTCCGGACCTGGGAGAGCGTGCCCTTCACCGGCGCGCGTCCGTGCGGGTGTGCGCGGTCGCGGGCGTGGCGGTGGTCGCGGTCGTGTGTGCGGCCGGGGTCGGGGCTGTGCTCGCGGTCGCTTCCTTGCGGGTGCGGGCGGGCCCCGTCGTGGTGCCGTCCCGCGCCGTCAGGGTCAGCGGGTCCACCACCGACCCGCACCGCGTCCACCGGGTGACCTCCTTCTCGTCCACCCGGCCGATCACCTCCGGCTCGCTCGCCGGGGGCCCGTCCAGCAGCCCGTGCGCGGCGCAGTAGTCATCGTCGTAGACCGTGCCGAGATAGCGCTGGGGTCCGTCGGGGAAGATCGCGGCGATACGGGCGTCGGCCGGGCCGGTACGGGCCAGCCACCCCGCGACCAGCGCGACCGCGCCCACGCTCCAGCCGCCCGTGGCGTAGTGGGACGAGGCGAGTCGGCGGCAGGTCCACACGGCCTCGGCGGCCGAGACCCAGTGGACCTCGTCGACGTGGTCATAGGCGACGTTGCGCGGATAGATGCTGGAACCGAGGCCCCGCATCAGCCGGGGCCGGGCGGGCTGGCCGAAGATCGTTGAGCCGGTGGTGTCGACACCGATCAGCCGCAGCCCCGGGTAGAGCTGGCGCAGTACCCGGGAGACCCCCGCCGAGTGGCCGCCGGTGCCGACACTGCACACCAGGGTGTCGATATGCCCCAGCTGAGAGGCGAGTTCGAGGGCGAGCGGGGTGTAGGCGGTGGTGTTGTCGGGGTTGTTGTACTGGTCGGGGCACCAGGAGCCGGGGTGGCGCGCCAGCAGCTGGCGCACCCGCTCCCGCCGGGCCTCCTGCCAGCCGCCGGTGGGGTGCGGCTCGGAGACCACGTTGACCTGGGCGCCGTACGCCGTCAGCAGCTTGGTCATGGAGGCTTCCAGACCGGGATCGGTGACCAGGGTCACCGGGTGGCCGTAGACCATCCCGGCGAGCGCCAGACCGAGGCCGAGCGTGCCGCTGGTGGACTCGATGATCCGTCCGCCGGGCCGCAGTTCGCCGCGCGAGCGGGCCCGCTCGACCATATGCAGACCGGGCCGGTCCTTGATGCCACCGGGGTTGAAGCCTTCGAGCTTGGCCCAGAAGCCGCGCCCGTCGTCGGCGAAGGGCCGTTCCACCCGGAGCAGCGGGGTGTTGCCGACCAGCCCGGACAGGGCGGTGCGTCCGTCTGTGGGGGCGGGCGCCGGGGCGGCGGGC
>NZ_JBHVHF010000206.1:0-14936 GCF_042800315.1 Streptomyces sp. NPDC057638 | reverse complement strand
TGGGTGAACAGGGCGCGGGCGGCGGCGGGCGAGTGGACCAGGGTGGTGCTGCGCAGCCCGGTGGCGGGGGTGAGCAGCCAGGGGTGGCTCCACTTGGCCACCAGCGGGGCCCCCAGCCTCCGTACCGTCTCCGCCGCCTCGTCGGCGCTGGCGGGGACCACCGTGCGCGGATGGGGGATGCCCGCGCGGGCGCAGACCCCGGCCAGCTCGGCCTTGTCGGCGAGGAGCAGGGGCAGCCCGGCGGGCTGGCGCGGCAGGAGGTAGCGCCCGGCGAGCCGGGGCGCCTGGGCGGCGGCCTGGATCGCGCTCAGATCGTCCATGGCGATGAGCACCGCGCGGCGGCCGATCCGCTCCGAGACCCTCACCAGTGTCTCCAGGAACTCCTCCGGGTCCGCGGGCACCCCGGGCGGCCGGTGGGCGCGGTGCAGATAGCGGGAACGGGCGACGGGGCCACCGGCGGCCTCGACCACGGCGTGCACCTCGATTCCCGCCCGCCCCAGCGAACGGACGGCACCGAGGGTGCCGTGGTGAAAGGGATTGTGGTCGAGCCGGAGGACGAGCGCGGGAATCCCCGTGTCGAAGGGAGACATGGACGTCATCACTTTCACCTGGATGGGCCCGAAGAGCGTCGCCCGTTTCGCCAATGGCCTATTGACGCGCTTTCAGGGAGTTCACTGGGGGGAGTTTCCGCCTACGGTGCAGGGGGACCGGGCGGAGGAATCGCCGCCGACCAGATAGGCCGGATCGGCCGAACAGGATCGCGGGCGCGGTGAGCGCGCCCGGCACCCAGGGAGGAGCGCCCATGCCCCGCCGACGCCGCCGTCAGACCGGTCTGCGTGCCGGTGCCGCCGTCACGGGACTGCTGCTCGCCCTGTCGGGCGCGTCCGGCAGGTCCCAGGCGTTCGCACCCCTCCCGGCCCCGTCGGAGGCGGCGGCCGTCGCCCTCGGCGCCTATCTGGACTACGGCTCCGCCGGGGTACGGAGGATGGACGGCCTCTCGCGCTGGCTCGGCGGCCGGGAGCTGAGCGTCGGTCACACCTATCTGCCGGGCGACCGCTGGTCCAACATCGAGGGCAGGCCCGAGTTCCTCGCCGACTGGGCCGCCTGGCGGCTCGCCGCGCCCGGCCGGCTGCTGGTGCTCAACGTGCCGATGCTGGAGCGCAACGAGGCCCGCGTCTCCGACCGCCGGGTCGCCTCCCTGCTGCGGCTCGGCGCGGCGGGCCGCTACGACCAGCACTTCCGTACCCTGGCGTCGCGGCTGGTGGAGCTGGACGCGACGGACACCGTCCTGGTGCTGGGCTGGGAGATGAACGGCACCACCTACACCCACCGCTGCGCCCCTGCGCCGGCCGCCTGGAAGGCGTACTGGCGCCGGGTGGTGACGGTGATGCGCTCGGTGCCGGGACAGCGGTTCCGGTTCGACTTCGCGCCGAACCGGGGCAGGGACGCGATCCCGTGGACCGAGTGCTACCCCGGTGACGACGTCGTGGACATCATCGGCATGGACTCCTACGACCAGGCGCCGGGACGCACCTTCGAGGAGCAGGCCACGGCGCCGTACGGACTCCAGAAACAGGTGGAGTTCGCGGCCGAGCACGGAAAGCCGATCTCCTATCCGGAGTGGGGCCTCTTCCGGAACGGGGACAATCCCGCGTACATGCGCGGCATGCTCGGCTGGATCGCCCGGCACCGGCCGCTCTATCAGACCATCACGGATTACTGTCCGCACGGTGTCTGGCAGTGTGATGACAATCCCCAGTCGTCGAAGGTGTTCCGCGACGCGCTGTTCGCGCGGGCGGATGCGGTGAACGCGGGTGTTTCCGGCGGACCCGTGGATCCGCCGGGTGAGGGCGCGGTGCCGGGTCCCGCGGCGAATCCCCCGAAGAAGCCCGCGGAGAACCCCGCGGAGAACCTCGTGGAGAACCCCGCGGAGAATCCGGTGCGGAAGCCTGTGGAGAAACCATTCGAGAAGCCATTCGAGAAACCAGAGGAGGAGTAGGGACATCAGGAGAGAGACCGGGCGAGGGTCCGGCCGGGGAGCCGGGTGGGGGTCCCCGGGTCCGGTCGGCGGGCCCGGCAGCCAGTCCACCGGGGGCCACCGGGAGTCCACCGGGAGATCCGTCAGCAGGCCCTAGGAGTCCGTACGGGGGGCAGACAGAGCCGCACGGCCGCTCTCCGGGCGGGCCGCGGCGCGCCAGTCCTTGAGCCGGTCGCGCCAGGCCCGCGCCGCCGGGAGCCGGGTGGCCACCGCGCGGGCCGCCCGTTCCCGCCAGCCCGCCCACGCCGCGTGGAACCGCAGCGCCGCCCCCAGATGGGCCGGGGCGAGCAGCAGCCGCTGGTTCGTCACCCGCCGGGGCCGCCAGTGGTCCTTGTAGGGCTCCTGGCCCCGCAGCAGGCTCAGCACCCGGCCGCCGGTCCCGGCCGCCAGATCGGCCTCGTGCCGGAGCAGTATCGCGGTCACGTCCACCTTCCGTTCCCGTAGCCCGGGGTGGGCGCCGAAGAGATAGCCGCCGGTCAGACCGGTGGAGAAGAGGGCGATGCTGGCCGCGACCACCTCGCCGTCGAGCCGGTACTCGGTGAGCGCCGCGTCCCCGTCGCGCACCATGCGCCGGGTCGCCCGCACCAGGTGCTGGGCGAACCGGGGCCGCAGGTGCTCCACGGTGACCCCGCGCCCGCGCCACTGGAGCGCGTGGAGCCGCAGCAGCCGGTCCACGGCTCCGGGCACCTGGTCGGCGGTGACCGGACGGCCCTCGATCCGGAGCGCGTCGATCTTGCGGAGCTTGGCCCGCACCCGCTGGGCACGGCTGGCGGGCAGCCGCTTGACCAGCTCCTCCATCGGGCTGGCGGGCAGTTCGAGACAGACCGAGTCGGCCCGGCGCCGCCGGGGCCCGTGCCACGCCTCGTACAGCAGCTCGGCCGCCGCGCCGGGCCGCACCTCGCGCAGATCGACCACCGCGCCCCGGGCGGCGCGGCGGATCCCGAGCGCCAGGGCGGCGACGGCGGGGCCGCGGTACTCGTCGTCGGCCAGCACATCCCCGTAGTCGGAGATGGTGCCGCCGAGCCAGACCAGCAGGGGCAGCGGCCGGTGGACGCGCATCAGCGGCGCGGCGGCCATCAACCGCCCCTGGCGGCGGACCAGGACGATCCTCAGCCCGGCCCGGCCGCCGTAGGAGAGCCACCAGGAGTCGAGCCAGGAGTGGCTCTGGAACGGGGTGGCGCTGGAGCAGCGGCTCCGCAGCCCGTCCCACTCCTCGCGGAGCAGCGCGAAGGCGCGCGGATCACGGCAGACGCCGACCGTCCAGCCGGGCTGGTGGCGGGGGAGGCCCGGGGCCCGGCCGTCCGCGCGGGGGGTGGCGGGTCGGCGGTGCCGGTGGGGGATGGCCCTCCCGTCCAGGCCCGAGGCCGCGAGCCGCTCACCCGGCCCCGAAGCCTCGATCCGCTCACCCGGGCCGGGACCATCCGAGCCGGGACCGTCCGGCCCGGGACCGAGGATCCGGCCGTCATCGCGCGGGCCGAGGGTCAGGCCGGGCTCCCGGCGCCCGGCGGCCGGGTCCCGTACCGGACCGCCCGCGCGCCCGCCCTCCATCAGTGCCGCTCCCGCGAGCCCGCGTCGGGTGCCGCGCCGGGCGCGGGTACCGGGGCGCTCGGGGGTGTCGCCTCGCGCCGGGGCCGCACCAGCAGCACCAGCCCGCCCAGCAGCCCGCCCGCCGCGCCGCCGACGGCGGCACTCAGCCGTCCGCCCGGGGAGGAGGGCGACCGTGGCGGGATGGCCTGGGCGAAGCTGACCAGCCGTACCCCGGTACTCCTGGCCACCTGGTTGCCCGTCACGAAGACGGCGTCGGCGACCGCGTTGGCGATGTCGGCGGCCTGCCGGGGGCGGTGCGAGGTCCCGGTGATCGCGATCATCGGCGAGTCGGGGGAGGTCTCCGTCCGTACGCCCTCACGCAGCGCCCGGCCCGGGACCCCGGCCTCCGCGCGGGCGAGCGCGAGGGTCGCGTCGCTGGTCGCGATGTGGCCGTACGCCTGGGCGAGTCCCAGCGCGGCGGCGGGCTGGGCGTCCTTGGCGGGCACGGCGACGACGTAACTGGTCGCCGTGTACTCGGGGGTGGTGAGCACTCCGTAGGCGGCTCCGCACACCGCCCCGGCGAGCACCCCCACCGGCAGCGGCCACCAGCGGCGCGTTCCGGCGGGCCGGTGACGCGCCCGGTCCCGGGTGAACAGCGCGCGGAGGCGGCCACGGCGGGCCGGCTCCGGTACGGGAGAGGAGGGTGAGGAGGGGGTTGGTGAGTCGGTCATGGGCGGGGCTCTCTCTGGGGGGTGGTCGTGGTGGGGCGCGATCCGGGGGAACCGGCCCGGGATCGGACGGGATGGAGCTCCGGCCCGGTCCGGACCGGAGGACCGGGATCCGGTCGGAGATCCGGAACCCGGCGGGTGGAGTGGCGGGTCAGGCGACGCATCGGACGGCGGGGTCGGAGCGCGGACGGCACGTCAGCCGACGGACACAGCGGCGGGCGGGAGGCCGGGTCAGGTGCGGGAGGGCCCCCGCACCGGCCGCCGTCGTGCCCGCCGCCCCGCGCACTCCTCGTACCGGACGGCGGCGCTCCCCCGGACCCGCTCGCCGCGGACCGTACGGACCGGAACGGCGTCTCGGCCCGACCCCAGCGCGTGCCCGTACACCTCCATCACCAGCCGGGCGCTGCGCGCGATGTCGTAGCGGCGCACGGCGGGGGGTGGCGGATGGCGCCGCTGCCCCTGGGCGGCCCGGCACCGCAGCAGCGCGGTCAGCTCCCCCGTGGTGCCGCCGAAGCGGCGGGCGGCCGGGGCCTGGCCGGGTGGCAGATCGTCCACGGCGGGGCAGACGTGGTGGAGCACGGGCAGCCCGGCCGCGAGCGCCTCGACGACCGCGAGCCCGAACGCCTCCTCCCCGGACGGGGAGACGAAGAGGTCGGCCGCGCTCAGCAGGGCCGCGACCCCGCCGCCCGTCTGCTCCCCCAGCAGCCGCACCCGCCGGCGCGCGCCGAGGGAGCGCGCGAGGGCGGCGAGCGCCGGGCGTTCGGGCCCCTCCCCCGCCAGCAGCAGCCAGGTGCCGGGCGTGGCGGCGACCGCCCGCACCAGGACGTCGAACCGCTTGCCCGGCACCAGCCGTCCCACCCCGGCCACCACATAGGCGTCGGGCCCCAGGCCCAGCCGTTCCCTCAGTTCCGCCCGCGCCCGGGGGTCATGGCGCAGCCCGGCCGCGTCGATCCCGTTGGGCACCACATGGACCCGGTCCGGCCGTACCCCCCACCGCCGCAGCCGGGCGGCGACCGTCTCGGAGACGGCGACGGTCGCCGCGCCCAGCCGCTCGGTCCGCAGATACAGGGCGCGGGTGGGGCGGGTCAGCGGGCGGCCCTCGATCTCGGCGCGGCCCAGGGAGTGTTCGGTGGCGACGGTGGCGCGGACCCCGGCCAGGCGGGCCGCGACCCGTCCGTACACACAGGCCCGGTAGAGGTGGGTGTGGACGAGGTCGTAGCGGCCCCGGCGGATCAGGGAGGTGAGACGGGGCAGGGCGGTGAGGTCGCGGTTGCCGCGCATCCCGAGGTGGGTGACGCGTACACCGTCGGCGCGCAGCCCGTCGGCGACGGGCCCGGGGTTGGTGAGGGTGACGACGTCACAGTCGACGGGCAGACGGCCGAGCAGCAGCCGCAGTTGCTGTTCGGCGCCGCCGACGCCGAGTCCGGTGATGATGTGCAGCGCGCGCATCGCGCTCACCACCCCCGCCGGTGGCGCAGCCGTTTGGCGCGCAGCCGTAGTCCGCCGTCGGCCTGGCCGATGTGGGTGCGGGCCAGCGCGTGGGGCTCGGGGAGTCCGGCGGGCGGGCGGATGGCGCAGCCGTAGCCGTATCCGGCCGTGCGTACGGCGTGGGCCACGCGGGCGTCGACGGTCCCGTACGGGTAGCAGAAGCCGTCGGGGGCGCGTCCGCACAGTTCGGTGAGCCAGTCGCGGCTGCGCCGGGTCTCCTCGTACAGGAGGTCGTCGCCGACGGTGGTGAGGTCCACGTGGTACAGGCCGTGGGAGCCGATCTCGGTGCCCGCCGCGGCGGCGGTACGCAGTCCCGCCTCGTCCAGCAGGGGGCGGCGCGGTCCGCGCGGGTCCCAGGCGTTGTCGCCGCCGAGCCGTCCCGGCAGCACGAACAGGGTCGCGGTGCAGCCGTGGCGGCGCAGTACCGGCAGGGCGGCCTCGGTGAAGTCGGCGTAGCCGTCGTCGAAGGTGAGGCCGACCAGTCCGTGGGCGCGGCCCTCGGCGCGGGCCCGCAGCAGGGCGCCGACGCCGACCCCCCGGCAGCCGGACCGGCGCAGCCAGCGCAGTTGGCGGTCGAGCCGGTCGGCGGAGACGGTGATGCGGTAGGGGTCGTCGGTGGGGTCGGCGACGGCGTGGTACATCCAGATCCACGGTGGTGTCTCGGCGACCGCGGCCTCCTCGGCCCGGGCGGCGACGGTGAACAGGGCCGTCTCAGCGGACATCGCGGAACCTCCGTCGGATAAGGCGGATAAGGCTGACAAGGCTGACAAGACGAGTGAGTCGGGTGGGCCGGGTGGGCTGGCCAGGTCGGGTGAGTCGGCTGAGCCCGGTGGCTCGGGTGCGTCGCGCGAGCCGGACCAGCGCGTGCGACCGCGTGAGCATCCGGCGGACCTCGGGCGCCCCGGTCAGCCGCCCGGTGACCAGGAAGACCGCGGGCACCAGCACACAGCCCACCGCGAGGGAGAGGAACGGCCCCCCGGCCCCGGAGCCGCCCCCGCCGGTCAGGGGGGCGGCGAGGTACCCGGCCAGCGCGGCGGTGGCGGCGGCGAGCGCGAGCCGTCCCAGCGCCCGGCTGATGGCGCGGACCTCGATGGCGACGACCCGGGTGCCCAGTCCGCTCAGCAGCAGCAGCGCGGTGGCGCTGATCCCGGCCGCGTTGGCGGCGGCGATCCCGTACACCCCCCAGGGTCCGGCGAGGACCGCGCCGACGGTGATCGTGACGAGCAGGCCCCCGGCCATGGTGGCGGCCGGGTACCAGGTGGGGCGGCCGGCGGAGAAGAAGGGGCGGCCGAGGGCGCCGACGAGGGTGTGGCCGAGCAGCCCGAGGGCGTAGACCCGCATCACGGCGGCGGTGGTGGCGGTGTCATCGGCGTCGAAGGCGCCGCGTTCGAAGAGGACGGCGATGATCTGCGGCGCGTAGCCGAGGATCAGGGCGGTGCCGAGCAGGACCACCAGGCCCGCCAGGGCCAGGTCGTGCTCGACCCGGCGCCGGGCCCGCTCCTGGTCGCCCTCGGCCATGGCCTGCGCCACCACGGGGAAGGTGACGGTGCAGAACATCAGCGAGAGCACCATCGGCATCTGCGCCACCTTCTGCGCGTAGTTGAGATGGGAGATCGCGCCGCCGGGCAGGGAGGAGGCGAGGAACCGCTCCACCAGCACCTGGGCCTGGCGGCTGACGGCGAACAGGACGATCGGGGCGACGACGGTCAGTCCCAGCAGCGCGGCGGGGTCCCGCTGCCGGGGCAGCCGCGCGGCGCCGGCCGGGGGGCCGGGCGGCGCGGCGGTGACCCGGCGCGCGTAGGCGGGCAGTTGGACCAGGACCATCAGCAGCCCGCCGGCGGCGGTCCCGGCGGCGGCGGCGCGCACTCCCCACACGGAGTGCAGCAGCAGGGTGGTGGCGATGATCCCGGCGTTGGAGGCGACGTAGACCCCGGCGGGGGTGAGGAAGTGGCCGTGGGAGCGCAGGGCCGCGCTGAGATAGCCCGCGAGTCCGTAGGTGAGGACGGTGAGCGCGGTCAGCCGGGTGCAGTCGACGGCGAGCGCGGGGTCGGCGAAGCCGGGCGCCAGCAGCCGGACGAACTGGGGGGCGAAGACGATCAGCAGCCCGGTGACGCCGACGAGGGCGGCGGTGAGCCGGGGCAGGGTGGCCCGCACCAGTTCCCGTACCGGGTCGCCGCCGCCCGCCGCGCGCCGGGCGAGGGCGTGGCTGAAGGCGGGGACCAGCAGCAGCGCCATCGCGTCCTCGATGAGGAGGGTGGCGGCCATCTCGGGGACGGTCCAGGAGATGAGGAAGGCGTCGCTGTCGACGCTGGCGCCGTAGACCTTGGCGATGGTCTGGTCGCGCACGAGTCCGCACAGGGCACCGGCGACGGTGAGGGCGGCGGTGACGGCGGCGGCCCGCGCCAGGGTCCGTCCGAGCGGCGCGGTGACGGCCGTGGCGGCCCCCCGCGCACCGCCGGACCCGGGCCGCCCCTCCCCGTGCCCGCCGTCGCCGTCGTCGCCCTGTGCCTCGCTCACGCCGCCGTCGCCCCGCCCGGGACGGCACGAGAGTCACCCAAAGGGCGCGTACGGTACGTACCGTACGGATCTGAACCGTCCACGCCCCGCCCGTCGTACGAGGGTGACAGCGCCCACCACGCGGCGAGCCCCAGCACCACCCCCGTCAGCACCGTGGAGGGCCCGCCGATGTCCGCGTACAGGAAGTCCACCGACTGCCACAGCGCGAACGCGACGGCGAGCGCCCCGCAGTCACGGGCGCGCACGGCGCGCCGCAGCCGGTGGTGGCCGCGCGCCAGCAGCGCGCCCCAGCTGGTGGCGAAGGCGGTGAGGCCGATCAGCCCCTGCTCGCTGAGGATCAGCAGATACATGTTGTGCGGGGAGAGCAGCGGCTGCTTGTGGAAGGCGTGGCCCGCGCCCGCCGTGTCGCTGCCCGCGGAGAGGCCGATGGTGGCGTGGCCGTCGCGGTGGTCCGGGAAGCCCTTGAGGCCGACGCCGGTCAGCGGGCGGTCGCGCCACATCCCGGCGGCGGCGGCCCACAGCGTGTAGCGGTCGTTGACCGAGCGGTCGGGGGCGGCGGTGACCTGGGTGATGGAGCCGAGCCGTTCCCCGATGAGCGCGGAGCCGACGCCGAACCCGCCGACCAGGACGACGGCGAGCGCGGTCAGGGCCGTGAGCACGGCCAGGGCGGCGCGGACCCCGGCGAGCAGCAGCAGCGCGAGGAGGGCGGCACCGGTGGCGATCCAGGCGCCCCGGCTGAAGGAGAGCACCAGCGGCACCACGAGGGCGGCGGCGGCCGCGGCGGCGGCGGGGCGGAGCCAGCGGGGGGCGCCCTTCGGCGGCCAGAGCGCGAGGGCGGCGGCGGCCAGCAGCCCGTAGGAGACGACGGTCGCCATCCCCATCACTCCGGTGGGGCCGAAGGTGCCGACGGCACGGATGTTCTCGCCCCGGTAGGAGGCGCCGGTCGCGGTGACGTACTGGTGCACCCCGATCGCGCCCTGGACCAGGGCGAGGGCGATCAGTGCGGCGGCCACGGCCCGGACATCGGCGGCGTCGCGCAGCAGGAGCAGCACGGCGGCCGGGACGAGCACGAAGACCTGGAGGTAGCGGACCGCCCCGGGCAGCGCGGCCCCCGGATCGGCCGCGGTGACGGCGGCGACCGCGACCGCGAGTACCGGCAGCCCGAAGACGGCGACGGCGGCCCAGGTCAGCGGCCTGGCTCCGGTGCGCACCAGCCGCAGCAGACAGAACAGGACCAGCGCCCCGGAGGCCAGATCGGCGGGGGTGAGCACCCCTGGCCCCCCAACGCCGCCGCCCCCGAGGCCGCCGGACCCGGGCGCCGCGAGCAGCAGCACGATGGCCACCGGCGGCAGCACCGGCCACCAGCGGCGCGGCGGCACGGCGGGGAGGGCCGCGGGCGGCGGGGCCTGAGTCACCGTCACGGTCAGCTGCCCTCCCGCCGCAGGAGACACGCGGCGGTGCGCGCGAGGATGCACACATCGCCCCAGGGCGACCAGGTGGCGATGTAGTGGTTGTCGAAGCGGGCGCGCTCCTCGATGGAGGTGTCGCCGCGCAGCCCGTGCACCTGGGCGAGCCCGGTGATCCCGGCGGGCATCCGGTGGCGGGCGTGGTAGCCGGGGTGGGTGCGGATGAACCGGTCGACGAAGTAGGGCCGTTCGGGCCGGGGCCCGACCAGGCTCATGTCGCCGCGCAGGACGTTCCACAGCTGCGGCAGTTCGTCCAGCGAGGTACGGCGCAGCAGCCGGCCGGTGGTGGACATCCGCCGGTCGTGGGCGACGTTCCAGCGGGTGGCGGACTCGGTGGGGTCGGCGGGGGCCAGGGTGCGGAACTTCAGCAGGGTGAAGCGTTCCCCGTCGAGCCCGATCCGCTCCTGGCGGAAGAGGACTCCGGGCCCGTCCGCGATCCGTACCGCCAGCGCGCAGACACCGAGGACGGGCGCGGCGGCGAGCAGCGCGGCGGCGGCGACCGAGGCGTCGAGGGCCCGTTTGACCACCCGGGCGACGGGCCGGTGCTGGGTGCCGCGCAGCGGCCGCACGGAGAAGCCCCAGAGCTGGTCGGGGCCGTCGGGGCGGTGCCAGAGGTCGCCGTCGGCGGCGCCGCCGTCCACCAGCCAGAGCCGGCAGCCATGGTCGGCGAGGAAGGCGACGAGGGCCGCGCCGTCCGGGCCGGGCGCGGGCCGTTCGGTCAGGACGGCATCGGTGACGCGGTGCTGGCCGAGGGCGCGCGCGAGGTCGGGGCGCCCGGTGAGCACCAGCGGTACGGGGCCCTCGCTCCGGAGACCGTGCGGACCGAGCTGACCGTGCGGCCCGTGCGGCCCGTGCTGAGCATCCGCATCGTACGGACCGTACGGATCCGCTTGGGCGACGGGCCGCATCCCGTACCCCCGGTGCCGCTGGAGTACGGCGGTGATCTGCCGTGCCAGCGTGCCGCGCCCCACGATCAGCACCGGCCGGGGGCGGCGCGCCACCGCCCGCCGCCACAGCGCGTGGACCAGCGCCCGCGCCCCGCACACCAGGAGCGTCTGGGCGGCGACGGCGAGCCCCAGGGCCCGCCAGCCGACGGCGAACCGGGCGTCCACGGCGGTCAGCGCCTCGGCGGCGACCAGCCACGACAGCAGCGCCAGGGCGGCGACCGAGGGAACCTCGGCCAGCGCGGACGGGGCGAGCGCGGGCCGGTACAGACCCCGGCAGGCGTGCAGCGCGGGCACGGCGAGCACCAGCGGCAGGAGGACGGCGAACGGCCAGGACGGCGGCTCCACCAGGGCCAGCGTCAGCGCCACCGCGCAGGCGTCGGCGGCCAGCAGCCCGGCGCGGGCCGCGCCCGGCGAGGGGGGACGGGCGCCGGGCGCGGTGCCGTGCCGCCGTCCGGCGCCGCGCGGCGCGTGGAGGGCCGACGGGGCTGACGGGGCCGGAGGGACGGCCAGCCGCCGGGCCGGATGGGGCACTGGGGCGCTCTCCGTCGTCATGGTGTGGCGCTCCTCCTCGGGCGATGGGACGTCAGGAAGGGGGACGGGCCGAGCAGATCGCGGTAGAGGCCGAGGACGGCGGCGGCGGTCTGGCGGATGTCGGCGGTGGCCCGCACATGGGCGCGGGCCTGGTCGCCGAGGGTGGCGCGCAGCGGGGCGTCGGTCAGCAGCGCGATGAGCGCGGCGGCCAGCGCGCCGGGGTCCTCGGGCGGGACGAGGGCATGGGTGTCGTGCCCGGCGGGCAGGGCCTCCCGGGCGCCGCTGACATCGGTGACCACGACGGGGGTGCCGCAGGCCATGGCCTCCAGCGGGGCCAGCGCCATCCCCTCCCAGCGGGAGGGCAGCACGACCAGGTCGGCGGCGCGCAGCGCGGGCCGGGGGTCGGCGACGGCACCGGTGAGATGGACCCCGGGCGGCGCGGCCCGGTCCAGGCTGGCCCGCTCGGGCCCGTCCCCGACCAGCAGCAGCCTCGCCCCGGGCACCTCGGCGAGCACCCGGGGCCAGGCGGTGAGCAGCACGTCCTGGCCCTTCTGGCGGCAGAGCCGGCCGAGACAGACCACGAGCGGCGCGCCCGCCGGGATCCCGAACCGCTCGGCGAACGCGGCACGGGGCGGGGGTTCGGTGAGATCAGCGGGGGTGAAGTGGTCGGTGTCGACGCCGTTGCGGATGACGCTCCAGCGGGCGGCGATCCCGGCCCGCTCCCCCGCCGCCCGTTCCGTCTCGCTGACGCACAGGGTGCGGGTGGCCCAGCGGGTGCCGTACCGCTCCCACAGCAGCGCCCTGCTGTGGGCGCGGCCGGTGACGGCGTCGAAGGACCAGGCGTGCGGCTGGAAGACGGTGGGCACCCGGCCCCGGACCGTCAGCCGCCCCACCAGCCCCGCCTTGGCGCTGTGGGCGTGCACCAGCTGGGGGCGGACCGCGCGCAGGATCCGCGCGGCGGCGAGGAGTTCACCGGCGAGCGCGGGGCCCGGGGCGCGGCCCGCGCGCCAGGGGTGGATCCACGCCCCGGCGGCCCCGGCGGCCCCGGCCAGTTCCCCGTCCGGGGGGCAGGCGACCACGGCCCGCATCCCGGCCGCGCTCTGCGCCCGCACCAGGTCGGTGACGACCTGGGCGACACCGCCCGCGACGGGCTGGACGAGATGGAGGACGGTGAGCTGGCTGAGGGAGGTCCGGCTGCGGTGCGGCACGTGCGGCTCTCTGGGGCTGGATCCTGGTGGTGGGGCTGGCCCCACACGGGGGCGTCGGTGCTAACGGCGCGTGTCCGCCTGCACGAAGAGGACACCGAGGGTGTAGCCGAGGTCCTCGGCGGTGAAGCGGAAGGTCAGCTCACTCGCTTCGGAGCTGGGTTCGGAGGCGGCGTCGGGGGCGAATACGGAGGCGATGTCGAACACGTCGGAGTCATAGCCCAGGGTGTTCAGATGGGCGGGCTTGCGGTTCATCACACCGTCTGGTCCGACAATCGAGGAGTTCATCAGGTCATCGGCCGGATTCATATCACCGGAGAGCCCGAAACTCTTTCCGTCACCCGTCCGCACGTTCACCGTGTCACCCGTACTGCCCCGGTCCCCGTCATAGGCGACGAATCCCGCCCGGCCGGAGGCGCCCGCCGGAATACGTAGTCCGGAAAGGGAGACCTCCAGGCTCTTCCGCTGCCCGTCGACCGTCTCGAATCCATCCCAGATGGAGATATGCCGCACCGGTTCCGTACTGTTCTCATAGGCGACGACCATCGTCCAGCCACCCCAGGCGCCGATGTCGGATTGCCCCATCGCGACATTGATCTGGGCCACGGTGTAGAGACCGGAACCGGTTCCGCGTACCAGCGGGGTGATATCGGCCGACGCCTGGAACGAATCGAAGGTGTCGGCGTCGTTATGGCCGATCTCGGTGTCCGCGAGCACCTCCTTGTACTGGCCGCCCTCCTCGGCGATCAGCACCCGGCCGTTGTCCTTCGCCGGCTTCTGCTCACCGACCCGCAGATTGCCGCCCCAGTAGAGCCGGGCATAGGTGACCTGCGCGTTCCGGGGCAGGACCAGCGCGGCCCGGCTGGAGTTGTAGGTGTTGGGGTCGTCGTCCTCGTCGGTGTAGAACATGTCGAAGTCGCCATTGACCCCGTCCGCCCCGGCCCGCACCGTGGCGCAGGGCGACACCCGCGGGGACTGCGTCGTACGGCAGCTGATCGAGGCGTTTCCGGCGCGCACCACGCCCCCGGACTGGACCGCGTGATAGCGCTGGGTGAAGGGAATACGGGTGGATTCGGCGGCCGGGGCGCCGGTGGCGAAACCGGACGGCGCGCCGCAGAACACCAGCAGGGAGAGCAGGACCAACAGGGGTCTCGGGCGACGGCCCGGCGGCTCCGGCATCATTGGCTCTCCCGCTCGATCCGCATGACAAAAACAGGAGTGCACTTTCTCAGAAAGAATGACCGAAATCACGTCAGACGCGCTCTCAGCACCCCCGGCCAACCCATTCCCCGCTCCGGTAAATACCGGATCCCCCACCGGGAAGACACCGGGAACACGCCCTCTGTTCGACGGACGATCGGATGAACGGACCAGGGGGAGACCGGACGGTGTGACGAACCGGCGAACGGACGACCGACTCGTACGAGAAACCCCGCGAGGGTTTCTCACCCGGCGAGCCCTCGTTACATACGTCGACAGCGGCGACGGCCGTCGCCGGAGAAAGGGATGCGAAGTCATGAAGTACACCAGGGTTGCCGCGCTCCTCGCTGGTTCGGTCGCGGCGCTCGGCGCGGCGTCTCCCGCCATGGCGGCCACCGAGTCGGCGCCCACCCTCCCCACCAGCCTCAACGGCGGTGTCGCGTACGCCCTCGCCGAGCAGCCGCTCCTCAACGGCGGCAGCGGCGACACCGTCAAGGACGTCGCCGACACCGCGACCGGTCTCAACCAGGTCAAGGGCGACGCCCCGCAGCACGTCCTCCAGACCGCGGGCGCGGTGACCCCGATGCTCGGCGGACTCGAACTGGGCGGCTGACCGCCCGGCACCACCAACCTCCCGAAGGGGTGCGGCAGTCGGTGGCCGCACCCCTTCCCCCTGCCGCCCCCGAGGAACGGCCCGGGTCAACGCGGAGACCACCAACGGCCCCGATCGGTCCAATTACCCGATGACCGGTCGACGCGAACAGCGCCGATGGAGTGAACCGCCGTCACCAAACATGGCCCGCGAAGTTGCTCAGGACGCTCCGGTAGCGGGCATCCACGAACCAGAAGGACGGAACATGCTCAAGAAGGTTATGGCGACCGCGGCGGTCACCCTCTCCGTGGTGGGCGCCGGCGCGACGATGGCGCCCCAGGCCCTGGCCGTCGGCGACCACGAGGGCACCACCTCGTTCAGCGGCAACGGCGCCACCCAGGCCTACGGCAACGCCGCCACCCACGGCGACCAGAGCCCGCAGCTCAGCGCGGTGCAGGGCTCGCTGAACAAGCTCTGCGTCGGCCTCCCCGCCAAGGCCAACGTCGGCTCCCTCATCGGAATCCTCGTCCCGATCACCGCCCAGGACATCCCGATCCTCTCGGCGGCGCAGAACCAGCAGTGCACCGAGAACTCGACCCAGGCCAAGGGCGACGAGCCGCTCTCGCACCTGCTCAGCAACATCCCGGTGCTCTCCGGCAACGGCGCGGGCAACAGCTGACGCCCCAGGCCCCGGCAC
>NZ_JBHVHF010000205.1:0-15036 GCF_042800315.1 Streptomyces sp. NPDC057638 | reverse complement strand
GTACCACGGGATGCCCGCCCCGCGCCGGGCGGCCGCCCGTGGTACACGGTCACCGGCCGCCCGGCCCACGGGCCGGGCGCCCCGCGTCCTCACTCCACCGAGCCCCACGGGCCCGGCCCACCGCACCCGCCGGACCTCCTGAGACCCGCCGGGACCCGCCGGACCCACTGGCACCAGCCGAGACCCGTCGCGGGCGCCCCCGCCCGCCGCCGCCCGCATCACGCGTTCTCCGTACCGCCGCGAGCCCCGCACACCCGGTAAGCCACCGCCGTACCCGCCCGCCGCCGCCCGCGCCCCGCGCTCTCCGTACCGCCGCGAGCCCGGTAAGCCACCCGCACGTCGCCGTACGCCCGGCGAGCCACCGCACGCTTCCGCAGCCGTCGCGGACCACCGCGGCCGTCGCGGGCCACCGCGCACCACCGCCCACTGCCGCACCACCAGGGAAGGGCCCTCCAAAGATGTTTGACGCCGAGTCGGACCGGATCTCCGCCGCCGGGACAGCCGTCACCGGCGGGCAAGCCGGTGTCTGGCTTGCCCAGCAGATCGAGCCGGACAGCACGGTCTACAACATCGCGTTCACCCTCGAACTGCGCGGGGAGGCGGACCCGGACCGGCTGGCCGCCGCCGTACGGCGGGCCGTCGAGGAGGCCGAGGCCCTGCACATCCGGGTACGGGAGACGAACGGCGAGCCCCGGCAGAGCGTGGAGCGGCTCCCCGTCGACGTACGCGTGATCGATCTGCGCGCCGAGGCCGACCCGGACGCGGCGGCCGCCGCGTGGATGGAGGCCGACCGCGACCGGCCCGCCGACCTGGCGGCGGGCCCGCTCTTCGGCCAGGCCCTGCTGCGGCTGCGCGACGACCACCTCCTGTGGTACCAGCGCTACCACCACATCCTCATCGACGGCATGGGCGTCGCCCTGCTCACCCGCCGCGCCGGGGAGCTGTACGCCCGGGGTGAGCGGGCCCCCGCCGCCCCCGACTGGGCACTCGCCCGGCTGACCGGCGCCGACCAGCGCTACCGGGACTCCGAGGAGCGCGCCGCCGACCGCGCCTACTGGCTGGAGCTCCTCGCCGACCGCCCCGAGCCCGTCCGGCTCGTGGAGCGCTCCGCCGCCCCGATGGAACGACGGCTCCGGCGCGTCACGGAACTCTCCGCCGCCGACACCGCCGCGCTGGCCGACGCCGCCGGGCGCGCGGGCGTGCGTCTCTCCCGGATCCTGATCGCGGCCGTCGCCGCCTATCTGCACCGGGTCAGCGGCGAGCGCGACCTCGTCCTCGGGCTGCCGGTCACCGCCCGCCAGGACCCGTCCGCCGCCGCCGTCCCCGGCATGGTCTCCAACGTCGTGCCGCTGCGGATCCCGGTCCGGCCCGGTACGAGCGGCGCCGAACTCGTCGCCGACGTCGGCGACGCGGTGACGGGGGCGGTCGAGCACGGCCGCTACCGCGCCGAGGACCTGGCGCGCGAGCTGGGACTGCCCGACGGTGTGGCGGAACTGGTGGGCCCCACCGTCAACGTCCTGCCCGGCACCGCGTACCCGCTCTTCGGCGCCGACAGCGCCGAACTGCACCCCACCTGGCTCGGCCCGGTGAGCGACCTGGCCCTCAGCTTCACCGAGGCCGGTCCCGGCGGCCGGGTCCTGGTCCACCTCGACGCCGACGCGGCGGTCTGCGACGAGCGCGCGCTCCGCGACCACGAGCACCGCTTCCTGGCCCTGCTGCGTGACTTCGCCGCCGACCTCGGGCGCCCGGTCGGGCAGATCGAGCTGACCGCGCCCGACGAGCGCGCCCGGGTGCTGGAGACCTTCGGCGTCGACCCGCGCGAGACACCGGAGGTGGCCTGGCCCGACGCCTTCGAGCGGCAGGCGCGCCGCACCCCCGGCGCCGTCGCCCTCGTCTTCGAGGACCGGGAGCTGACCTACGCCGAGCTGAACGCCGACGCCAACCGGCTCGCCCGGCTGCTGACCGCCCGCGGGGTGGGCGCCGAGGATGTCGTCGCGGTGGCCCTGCCGCGCTCGCCGGAGCTGTACGCGGCCCTGCTCGGCGTCATGAAGACCGGCGCGGCCTATCTGCCCGTGGACCCCGACCACCCCGGTGACCGCATCGCCTACATGCTCACCGACGCGGGCACCCGCACCCTGCTGACCGTGCGCCGTCTCGCCGACGAGCTGCCCGACACCCCCGGTGTGCCCCGGGTGGTCCTGGACGAGCCGGCCACCGCCGCCGAACGGGACGCGCTCGACAGCGCCGATCCGGGCGTGCCCCTCGCCCTGGACCAGGCCGCGTACGTCATCTACACCTCCGGCTCCACCGGCCGCCCCAAGGGTGTCGTCGTCACCCACGACGGCATCGGCAGCCTGATCGCCACCGCCGCCGACCGCATCGGCGTCACCGCGGACAGCCGGGTGGCGCAGTTCGCCTCCGTCGGTTTCGACGTGACGGTGTGGGAGCTGGTCATGTCGCTGAGCGTGGGCGCCCGGGTCGTCGCCGTCCCCGCCGAGCGCCGGGTCGCGGGGCCCGCCCTCACCGAGTACCTCACGCGCCATGGCGTCACCCATATGGCGCTGCCGCCGTCGCTGGTCTCCGCGCTGCCGCAGGACGCCGAGCTGCCCGAGGGCGCGGTGCTCCTCGTCGGCACCGAGGCCGTGCCCAGCGAGCTGATCGCCCGCTGGTCCGACCGGCTCACCGTCGTCGTCGCCTACGGACTGACCGAGGCCACCGTCAACTCGACCCTCTGGACCGCCGACCCCGGCCGTCCCGGCCCCGCGCCGATCGGCGTCCCCGACCCCAACACCCGCGCCTACGTCCTCGACACCGCGCTGCGCCCGGTGCCGGTGGGCGTGGAGGGCGAGCTGTACGTCGGCGGGCGCGGACTGGCCCGTGGCTACCTGGGACGGCTGCCCCTGACCTCGGAGCGGTTTGTCGCCGACCCGTTCGGCGCGCCCGGCGACCGGATGTACCGCACCGGTGACCGGGTCCGCTGGTGCGCCGACGGCAACCTGGAGTTCCTCGGCCGCGCCGACGGCCAGCTCAAGATCCGTGGCCACCGTATCGAGCCCGGCGAGGTCGAGAGCGCCTTCATGGCCTGCCCGGGGATCGCGCAGACCGCCGTCCTCGCCCGCGAGGACCACCGGGGCGTCAAGCGCCTGGTCGCCTATGTCGTCGCGGAGCGGAAGACCGCTGACACTGCGGACGCTGCCGACACTGCCCATACCGCTGATACCGCTGATACCGCGGCCATCACCGGCACCGCGGCCGCCGTGGCCGACGCGCGGGCCCGGGTGGCGCGGACGCTGCCCGAGTACATGGTGCCGTCCGCCGTCGTCGTCCTGGACGGCCCGCTGCCGCTGACCCCCAACGGCAAGCTGGACACCCGGGCCCTGCCCGCGCCGGAGTGGACCGCCGCCGTCGGCACCGACGCGCCCACCACCGAGGCCGAGACCCTGCTCGCCGCCCTCGTCGCCGAGGTACTCGGACTGCCCACGGTCGGTGTCCACGACAGCTTCTTCGAACTCGGCGGCGACAGCATCGTCGCGATCCAGCTGGTCAACCGGGCCCGTGCGGCGGGGCTCGCCCTCACCCCGCGCGAGGTGTTCCGGCTGCGTACCGTCGCCGCGCTCGCCCGGGTCGCGGACGGGCCCGCCGCCCAGGTACCGGCGGAGCGGCCCGCCGTGGCGCTCGACCCGGACGCGCTGCCGGTCTCCCCGCTCCAGGAGGGCTTCTTCTTCCACGCCCAGTACGAGAGCGACGCCGAGGCCGACCTCTATGTCGTCCAGGAGCTGTTCGAGCTCACCGGCACGGTCGACCCGGCCCGGCTGCGCGACGCGCTCCAGCTGCTGCTGGACCGGCACGCCCTGCTGCGCGCCTCCTTCCACCAGCTGCCCGGCGGCGAGGTCGTCCAGCGGCTCGCGGAGCGGGTGACACTGCCCTGGGCCGAGGCCGGCACCGCCGGGACCTCCCTGGAGGAGCTGCTGGCGGCGGACCGCGCCGAGCCGTTCGACCTGGCCCGGCCGCCGCTGCTGCGCGCCACCCTGATCCGCGACGGCTACCGCCACCGGCTGCTGCTGACCCTGCACCACATCGTCGCCGACGGCTGGTCGGTCTCCGTGCTGCTGCCCGAGCTGCTCGCCGCCTGCGCGGGCCGCGAGCTGCCGGAGCCCGTCGCCCCGGACGCCTATCTCTCCTGGCTGGCCGGCCGGGACCGGGACGCCGCCCGCGCGGCGTGGCGCGCCGCCCTGGCCGGTCTGGACGGACCGACCCGGCTGCCGCAGCTCACCGCCGCCGCCGCGGGCGAGCGGCCCGCGCCGCGTCCCGAGCATGTCGACACCCGGCTGCCCGACGGCCTCACCGCCGATCTCACCGCCTGCGCCCGTGCGCACGGCCTCACCCTCAGCACCGTCGTCCACGGTCTGTGGGCCGTGCTGATCGGCGGCGTGACCGGCGCCGAGGACATCGTCTTCGGCACCACCGTCTCCGGTCGGACCACCGAGGTCGAGGGCCTGGACTCGGCCGTGGGCCTCTTCATCAACACCGTCCCGGCCCGGGTCGGGCTGCGGGCCGCCGAGCCGCTGGTCGAGCTGTTGCGCCGGGTCCAGGACGACCATGCCGCCCTGCTCGACCACCAGCACCTGGGGCTGGCCGAGATCCAGCGGACCGCCGGGGGCGGCGACCTCTTCGACACCCTCGTCGTCTTCGAGAACCACCCGACCGCCCGGCTGGACGCCGACCGCGACCCCGCCGCGCTCGGGATCGGCGAGGTCGAGGTGTTCGACGCCGTCCACTATCCGCTCGCGCTGATCGTCGAGCCCCAGGACGGCTATCTGCGGCTGCGGTTCAAGCATGACGCCGCCCGGCTGGACCAGCTCACCGTCGCCGTGCTCGCCCAGCGGTTCGTCAGCCTGCTGGAGACGCTGGTCTCCGAGCCCCGGCGTCCCGTCGGCCGGATCGCGCTCCTGTCCGACCGGGAGCGGGAGCGGCTCGCCGAGCTGAACGCCACCGGCCGCCCGGTCACCGAGGCCACCCTCGTCTCCCGCTTCGCCGAGCAGGTGGCCCGCACGCCCGGCGCGACCGCCGTCGTCTTCGAGGACGAGGAGCTGACCTACGCCGAACTCGACCGCCGTGCCGAGGCCCTGGCCCGCCGGCTGCGGGCGCGTGGCGCGGGACCCGAGTCGTATGTCGCGGTCGCCGTGCCCCGCTCGGCGGAGCTGATGGTCGCCCTGCTCGGTGTGGTGAAGGCGGGCGCCGCCTATCTCCCGCTCGATCTGGACTATCCGGCCGAGCGCATCACGTACATGCTCGGCGACTCGGGCGCGCGGACGGTGGTGACCACCACCGGGTCCGCCGCCCGGCTGCCCGAGGTGGCGGGTCTGGACCGGCTGCTGCTGGACGGGCCCGACGCGGACGCGGCCGAGACGCCCGGGACAGCCGGTACGGACGTGGCGGGTACCGCCGCCGGTCCCGACCACCCCGCCTATCTGATCTACACCTCCGGCTCCACCGGCCGCCCCAAGGGCGTCGCCGTCACCCACCGGGCGATCGTCAACCGGCTGGCGTGGATGCAGCACGAGTACCGGCTCACCGCCGATGACCGGGTGCTCCAGAAGACCCCGTCGAGCTTCGACGTGTCGGTGTGGGAGTTCTTCTGGGCGCCGCTGGAGGGCGCGGCCGTCGTCCTCGCCCGCCCCGACGGTCATCGCGACCCCGCCTACCTCGCGGAGCTGATCGACCGCCGGCGGATCACGACGATGCACTTCGTGCCGTCGATGCTGGCCGCCTTCGTCCAGGTGATGGAGGCGGACCGGGCGACGCCCGGCTGGGCCGCCGGCCTGCGCCGTGTCTTCTGCTCCGGTGAGGCCCTCAGCGGCCCCGACGCCGCCCGCTGGGCCGCGCTGACCGCGCGTTCCGGGCGCCGCCCCGTGCCGCTGCACAACCTGTACGGCCCCACCGAGGCCGCCGTGGACGTCACGTACTTCCCGTACGAGGGCGGGGACGAGCTGGCCGTCCCGATCGGCCGACCGGTGTGGAACACCCGGCTGCACGTCCTCGACACCTTCCTGCGACCCGTCCCCGACGGCGTCCCCGGGGAGCTGTACCTCGCCGGGACCCAGCTCGCCCGCGCCTACCACGGCCGCCCGGACCTCACCTCCGACCGCTTCGTCGCCGACCCGTTCGGCGCGCCGGGCGAGCGGATGTACCGCACCGGTGACCTGGTCCGCCGCCGCGCCGACGGCGCCGTCGAGTACCTCGGCCGCACCGACCGCCAGGTCAAGATCCGGGGCAACCGGATCGAGCTGGGGGAGATCGAGGCGGCCCTCGCGTCCCTGCCCGGCGTCGCCCGCGCCGCCGTCATCGTCCGTGAGGGCGCCCTCCTCGGCTACGCCGTCCCCGCTGACGCGCCACTGGACGCCGACGCCCTGCGCCAGGCCCTCGCCGACGCGCTGCCCGCGACCATGGTCCCCAGCGCCGTACTCACCCTCGCCGCACTGCCGCTGACCCCCAGCGGCAAACTCGACCAGAACGCCCTGCCCGCGCCGGAGCTGGCCCCGCGCGCCGCCGGACGCCCGCCCCGCGACGAGCGGGAGAGCGCCCTGTGCGCGATCTACACCGCCGTCCTCGGCATCGACGGCATCGGCGCCGACGACGACTTCTTCGTCCTCGGCGGTGACAGCCTCACCTCCATCGCGGTCGCCACCCGGGCCCGTGAGAAGGGGTGGGCCCTCAGCCCCCGCGATGTGTTCGAACACCGTACGCCCGCCGCGCTCGCGGCGGTCGCCGCCCTGAAGGAACCCGTGCAGACACCCCCCGCCACACCCGACAGCGCGGCCGACACGCCCGCCGTCACCGTCTCCGCCGACGACGCCGGACAGGCCGCCGCAGCCCTCCAGGCGATGCTGGCCCAGCAGGAGAAGTCCGGCGCCGCCGTCGACCCCGCGCTCCGCGCCCTCCTCGACCAGCTCAGCGCCGTCACCGCCGCCCGGGTCCCCGCGCCCGCCCCCCTCGGCGGACTGGAGCTGACGCCCGAGGAGAACGCCCACCTCACCGCCGTCGCCGGGCTGCCGGTCGCCGATGTCTGGCCGCTCTCCCCGCTCCAGGAGGGCATGTACTTCCACGCCACCTTCGACGCGGGCGACGGCCTCGACGTCTACCTCTCCCAGGAGACCCTCGACTTCGACCGCCGGGTCGACGCCGACCGGCTGCGCGCCGCCTGCCGGACCCTGCTGGAGCGCAATGTCAGCCTGCGCGCCGGATTCCTCAGCGACGGGCTGCCCCGCCCCACCCAGTTCATCGTGGACGGCGCCGAGATCCCGCTGACCGAGGCCGACCTGTCCGAGCTGCCCGCCGACCAGCGCGCCGCCCGGGTCGAGGAACTCCTCGCCGCCGACCGCCGCCGGCGGTTCGACCTCACCGCGCCCCCGCTCTGCCGACTGCTGCTGATCCGCCTCGGCGACGGCCGCGACCGGCTCGTCGTCACCCACCACCTCATCCTGTGGGACGGCTGGTCCGCCTGGCTCTTCCTGGAGGAGCTGTTCACGCTGTACGGGCGCGGCGGCGACGCCGACGGGCTCCCCGCCCCCGGCTCCTACCGCGACTACCTCGCCTGGCTCGACCAGCAGGACACCGGCGCCGCGCTCGCCGAGTGGCGCCGCGCCCTCTCCGGCTTCGACGAGCCCACCCTCCTCGCCCCCACCGGGCGCGACGGCGGACCGGTGATCCCCGCCGACCATGACGCGGTGCTGAGCCGGGAGACCAGCGACCGGCTGCGCGCCGCCACCCGCCGCCACGGCCTCACCCTGAACACCGTGCTCAACGCCGCCTGGGGCCTGGTGCTCGCCGCCCTCACCGGCCGGGGCGATGTCGCCTTCGGTACCGCCGTCGCGGGCCGCCCCGCCGATGTGCCGAACGTCGAGGGCATCATCGGTATGTTCCTCAACACCATCCCGGCCCGCGTCGCCCTCACCCCGGAAGAGCCCCTGCTCGACCTGCTGCGGCGGATGCAGTCCGAACGTGTCGCCGTCATGCCCTACGAGTACGTCGGCCTCGGCACCCTCCAGCAGGAGACCGGCCACCGGCGGCTCTTCGACACCCTCTTCGTGCTGCGCTCCGCCGACGGCGAGGACCGGGCCGCCGCGCTGCGCCGGCGCCACGGCATCACCGATGTCTCCAACGTCGACGGCACCCACTTCCCGCTGACCCTGATCGTCACCCCCGAGACCCGGCTCCGGGTCACCCTGGCCGCTCGGCCCGACCTGTTCGACACCGAGGACGCCACCACGATCCTCGCCCGGTTCACCACCGTGCTGGAGACCCTGGCCGACGCCCTGTCGGGCCCGGACGCCGCCACCGCCCGTACCGTCGGTGTCGACCCGCTGCTGCCCGCCGAGCGCCGCGCCCTCACCAGCGCCTGGGACACCACCCGGCAGCCGGTGCCCAACGAGACCATCGCCGACATGCTCGCCGAGCAGGCCGCCCGCACCCCCGACGCCGTCGCGCTGGTCTTCGGCGACCTCGCCCTCACCTACGCCGAACTCGACGGACGGGTCAACCGCCTGGCCCGGCTGCTGCTGGCCCGGGGCGCGGGCCCGGAGCGGGTCGTCGCGCTGGCGCTGCCCCGCTCCATCGAGATGGTCACCGCCCTCTTCGCCGTACTGCGCACCGGCGCCGCCTACCTCCCGCTCGACCTGGACCACCCGGCCGACCGGCTGCGGCTGATGATCGAGGACACCGGGCCGCTCTGCCTGGTCTCCACCACCGCCGTCGCCCCCACCCTGCGCGGCGAGGACGGACCGCTCGCCCCCGAACTCGCGCTGGACGAGGCGACCGTGGCCGCCGCCCTCGCGGCACTGCCGGACGGGGAGGTCACCGACGCCGAGCGCCCCGCGTTCGCCCACACCGTCGCGGACCGGCTGGAGTACCCCGCGTACGTCATCTACACCTCCGGCTCCACCGGACGGCCCAAGGGCGTCGTCACCCCCTACCGGGGACTGACGAACATGCAGCTCAACCACCAGCGGGAGATCTTCGACCCGGCCATCGCCTCGGCGGGCGGACGGCGGCTGCGCATCGCGCACACCGTCTCCTTCGCCTTCGACATGTCCTGGGAAGAGCTGCTCTGGCTGGTCGAGGGCCACGAGGTGCACGTCTGCGACGAGGACCTGCGCCGCGACGCGGAGGCCCTGGTCGCCTACTGCGACCGCCACCAGGTCGACGTGGTCAACGTGACCCCGACCTACGCCCAGCTCCTCATCGAGGAGGGCCTGCTGGAGCGCGACGCGAGCGCGGGCCGCCACCGGCCCGCCCTGGTCCTGCTCGGCGGCGAGGCCGTCTCCGACACCGTCTGGTCCCGGCTGCGCCAGACCGAGGGCGTCTACGGCTACAACCTGTACGGGCCGACCGAGTACACCATCAACACCCTCGGCGGCTCCACCACCGACAGCCCCACCTCCACCGTCGGCCTGCCCATCCGCAACACCCGCGCCTACGTCCTCGACACCATGCTGCGGCCCGTGCCGCCCGGCTCCCCCGGCGAGCTGTACATCGCCGGAACCGGACTGGCCCGCGGCTACCACGACCGGCTCGCGCTGACCGCCGAACGGTTCGTCGCCGACCCGTTCGGCGCGCCCGGCGAGCGGATGTACCGCACCGGCGACCTGGTGCGCCAGCGCCCCGACGGACTGCTGGACTTCCTCGGCCGCACCGACGACCAGGTCAAGATCCGCGGCTACCGGATCGAACTGGGCGAGATATCCACCGCCCTCTCCAGCCACCCCGAGATCGCCCACGCCGCCGTCGTGGTCGCCGAGACCGGCGGCACCAAGCGCCTCGTCGGCTATGTCGTGCCCGAGAACGGGACCGACGGTACGGAGGCGGGGGAGGAGCTGCTCCAGCGGCTGCGCGACCACCTCAAGGCCGGGCTGCCGGACTACATGGTCCCCACCGCCCTCGTCCCCGTCACGTCCCTGCCGCTCACCGTCAACGGCAAGCTCGACGTCAAGGCGCTGCCCGCGCCCGACTTCGGCGCCACCGGCGCCAGCCGCGCCCCCCGCACCCCGCGCGAGGAGACCCTCTGCGCCCTCTACGCCGAGGTGCTCGGCCTGCCCGAGGGCGCGTCGGTCGGCATCGACAGCGACTTCTTCGAACTCGGCGGCCACTCGCTGCTCGCCACCCGGCTGGTCAGCCGCGCCCGTACCGCGCTCGGCACCGAACTGGCGATCCGCGACCTCTTCGAGGCCCCCACCGTCGCCGAACTCATCGACCGGGTCGACCGCTCCGGCGGCCCCGCCCGCCCCGAACTGACCGCCGGGGAGCGCCCCGAGGAGCTGCCGCTCTCCCACGCCCAGCAGCGCCTGTGGGTCATCCAGCAGATCGAGTGCACCTCCGCCGCCTACAACTTCCCGCTCGTGATGCGGCTGCGCGGCGCCTTCGACGCCGACGCCTGGGAGCAGGCGCTCACCGATGTCGTCGCCCGGCACGAGGCCCTGCGCACCGTCTTCACCCAGCGCGACGGCCAGGTCTTCCAGCGGGTGCGGCCCGCCGGTGCGGCCCGGCCGCCGGTGACGCGGCTGCGCGCCACCGAGGACGAGCTGCACGGCGTCATCGACGCGGCCGTGGGCCGCGCCTTCGACCTCTCCACCGAACTCCCGCTCCGCGCCACCCTCGTGGAACTCGCCCCCGAGCACCATGTGGCCGTGCTGCTGCTGCACCACATCACCACCGACGAGTGGTCCGACCGGCCCTTCCTGCGCGATCTGGCCACCGCCTACGCCGCCCGCACCGCCGGTGGCCGCGCCCCGGAGTGGGAGCCGCTGCCGGTCCAGTACGCCGACTACGCCCTGTGGCAGCGGCGCCTGCTCGGGGACCCCGCCGACGCGGACAGCCTCGCCGCCCGCCAGCTCGACTACTGGCACACCACCCTCGACGGCGCGCCCGAGGAACTCGACCTGCCCGCCGACCGGCCCCGGCCCGCGCGCCCCTCGTTCTCCGGCGCCGAACTCGACATCACCTTCGACACCGAGGTCCACGAGGGGCTCAAGACCCTCGCCCGCGAGAGCGGCGCGAGCATGTTCATGGTGGTCCACGCCGCCGTCGCCGCCCTGCTGCACCGGATGGGCGCGGGCACCGACATCCCCCTCGGCGCGCCCATCGCGGGCCGGGGCGACGAGGCCCTGGACGATCTGGTCGGCTTCTTCGTCAACACCATCGTGCTCCGCACCGACCTCGGCGGCGACCCCAGCTTCACCGAGCTGCTCGCCCGGGTCCGCGCGAGCGACCTGGCCGCCTTCTCCCACGCCGATGTGCCGTTCGAGGCCGTCGTGGAGAAGCTCAACCCGACCCGCTCGCTCTCCCGCAACCCGCTCTTCCAGGTGATGGTGGGCTACCACGCCCGCACCGGGGACGGACTGGACCTGCCGGGTCTGGACGCCTCGTACATCCCCTTCCGGATCAGCTCCGCCAAGTTCGACCTCGTCTTCAGCTTCACCGAGCACCTCGGCGCCGACGGCGGCGCCCTGAGCTGCCGGCTGGAGTTCGCCACCGAGCTGTTCGACCAGGAGACGGCCGAACGGATCGGGGAGCGGCTGAACCGGCTGGTCGGCGCCCTGGTGGCGGCGCCCGGGCGGCCCGTGTCGGAGGCCGGGATCCTCGGCGACGACGAGCGGCGGCTGGTCCTGGAGGAGTTCAACGACACCGCGCGGACCGTGGACGAGAAGTCCCTGCCCGCCCTGTTCGCCGAGCGGCTGGCCGAGCGCCCCGACGCGGTCGCCGTCGTCGACCGCTCCCGTGAGGTGACCTACGCCGAACTGGACACCCGCGCCAACCGGATCGCCCGGCTGCTGGCCCAGCGCGGAGTGGGCGCCGAGGACGTCGTCGGCGTGGCCGTGCCGCGCTCGGCCGACATGATCGCCACCGTGCTCGCCGCCATGAAGCTCGGCGCCGCGTTCCTGCCGCTCGACCTCGTCCACCCCACCGACCGGCTCGTCTACATGGTCGAGGACTCACGGGCCGCCCTCGTCGTCGGCACCGAACCGGTGGCCGGGAAGGTCCCGTCCGTCCCGCTGGTGCTGCTCGACGCCCCGGACACCGCCGCCGCGCTCGACGCCCTGCCGGGGACCCCGGTCGACGGCGGACCCGTCACCCTCGACCAGGCCGCGTACGTCATCTACACCTCCGGCTCCACCGGACGGCCCAAGGGCGCGGTCGTGCCCCACGAGGGCATCGCCAGCCTCGTCGCCACCGCCGTGGACCGGATGGGCCTGGACCGCGACAGCCGGGTGCTCCAGTTCGCCTCCATCGGCTTTGACGTTTTTGTCTTCGAACTGGCGATGGCCCTCTGCCACGGCGGACAGCTCGTCCTCATCACCGACGAGGCCCGGGTCGCCGGACCGGCGCTCAGCGACTTCTTCACCGGCCACGGCATCACCCACGCGGCCATCCCGCCGTCCCTGATGTCGGCCCTGCCGCCCGGCTGCGCCTTCCCCGAGGGCGCGACCGTCCTCGTCGGCACCGAGGTCGTGCCGCCGGACCTGTTCGAGCGCTACGGCGACACCCTCAACCTGATCTGCGCCTACGGTCTGACCGAGGCCACCGTCAACTCCACCCTGTGGCCCGCCCGCTCCTTCGGCGGCCGCCCCTCGGGCCGGGTCCCCATCGGCGTACCCGACCCCAACACCCGCTGCTACGTCCTCGACGACACCCTCCGTCCCGTCCCGCCGGGCGTCACCGGAGAGCTGTACGTCTCCGGCCGGGGCCTGGCCCGCGGCTACCTCGGACGGTCCGCGCTCACCTCGGAACGGTTCGTCGCCGACCCCTACGGACCGGCCGGAGCCCGGATGTACCGCACCGGCGACCGCGCCCGCTGGCGCACCGACGGCACCCTCGACTTCCTCGGCCGTGTCGACACCCAGGTCAAGGTGCGCGGCTTCCGGATCGAGCTGGGCGAGATCGAGGCCGCGCTCGCCGGACACCCCACGGTCGCCCAGGCCGCCGTGGTGCCCGACCGCGACGGCGACATCGTCCGCCTCATCGGCTACGCCGTCCCCGAGAGCGGCGAGCTGGATGTGGCCGCGCTCCGCGCCCATGTCGCCGGACAGCTGCCCGAGTACATGGTCCCGGCCCTGGTCGTCGCCCTGGACGGCCCGCTGCCGCTGACCCCCAACGGCAAGCTGGACCGCAAGGCGCTGCCCGCGCCCGACTGGTCCGCGATGACCGGCGACGCCCGCCCGGCCACCGGGACCCAGGCCCGTATCGCCGCCGTCTTCGGCGAGATCCTCAAGCTCGACGCCGTCGGCGTGCACGACAACTTCTTCGCGCTCGGCGGCCACTCCATGGCCTCGATGCGGCTGCTGGGCCGTATCCGCGCCGAGTTCGGGGTCGAGCTGAGCATCCGCGACGTCTTCGACGCCCTGACCGTCGCGGGCATCGCGGCCAAGCTCGACGGCGCCGCCGCGGCCCGTCCCGCCCTGCGCCCGGGCGGCGCCGGGTTCGCCGGGGACGGCGGCCCGCTCGCCCCCGTCCAGCGCTGGCAGTGGGACGCCTACCGGCGCGCCCCCGGCTTCGACCACGCGCTCGTGCTGCGCTCCCCGGGCGGCCTGGACGCCGGGGCGCTCGCCGAGGCCCTGGCCGACGTCACCGCCCGGCACGAGCCCCTGCGTACCGCGTTCACCGAGCGCGACGGCACCGTCGTCACCCACCCGGCCCCGGCCCCGGTCCTGAACACCGAGGACGGCTGCGCCGACCTCGACGCCCGGCTCGCCGACCTGGCGGCCCAGGCACCCGTGCTGGAGCGGGAGGCCCCGGTCCGCGCCACGCTGCTCACCGCCGCCGACGGCCGCCAGGCGGTCCTGCTGACCCTGCACTACCTCGCGGTGGACGAGTGGTCCGTGGTGCCCCTGTTCCGCGACCTCACCACCGCCTACGCGGCGCGTACGGAGGGCGGGGCGCCCGACTGGGAGCCGCTGCCCGTCACGTACGGCGACTACACCCACTGGGCCCGCGAGGTCCTCGGCGACCCCGCCGACCCCGACAGCAGGGCCGCGGAGCAGCTCGCCTACTGGCGCCTGACCCTGGACGGCGCGCCGCGCGAACTGGCCCTGCCCGCCGACCCGGCGCCGCCCGCCACCCCCGGCCGGACCGCCGACCACGTCGCCTTCGTCCTGGACGAGGAGCTGCACGCGGCCGTCGACGGGCTCGCCCGCCAGACCGGCACCAGCATGTTCATGGTGCTGCACTCGGCCCTGGCGGCGCTGCTCACCGCCCATGGCGCGGGCACCGACCTGCCCATCGGCACGATGGTCGCGGGCCGCACCGACGACCAGCTCACCGATCTGGTCGGCTGCTTCTTCAACACGGTCGTGCTGCGCACCGACACGGCGGGCGACCCCACCTTCGCCGAGCTGCTGCGGCGGGTCCGCGAGACCACCCTCAGCGCCCTCGACCGCCAGGAGGTCCCGTTCGAGGAGGTCGTCCGGGCCGCCGGGTTGCCCCCCACGGGACCCCGGGTCATGGTGATCCACCATGAGCAGGCGGACCTGGAGCGACTGGAGGGCGGCATGGGCTCGCTCGACGCCGTACCCACCGGCACGGCACGTGCCGATCTCACCCTCAGCTTCTACGAGCCCCAGGGTGAGGGACCGGTGCACTGCGGCCTGATCCACTCGACCGAACGGCTCGGCACCGCCACGGCACGGCGGCTCGCCGACGAACTCCAGACACTGCTGCGCGCCGTGGCGGCCGCGCCCCGGCAACCGCTCTCCGACCTGTTCACCACGATGACCACCATCTCTACGAGGAGTGACAACGCATGACCACCAACCCGTTCGAGGACCCGCAGGGCCGCTTCCTGGTGCTGGCCAACGACGAGAACCAGCACTCGCTGTGGCCGTCCTTCGCGGAGGTCCCGGCCGGATGGCGGTCGGTCTTCGGTGAGGACACCCGCGAGGCGTGCCTCGCCTACGTCGAGACCCACTGGACCGATCTGCGCCCCGCCAGCCTGATCGCCGCCCAGCAGGGCTGACCTGGCACCACGGCCGCCGCCCGGACGACGCC
>NZ_JBHVHF010000204.1:0-15060 GCF_042800315.1 Streptomyces sp. NPDC057638 | reverse complement strand
ACGTACCACCAGGGCGGTACGGGAACGGCGGGCCCCGTTCGTACGGGCGGCGGGTACGGCTACTCCGTCCGCAGACCCTCCGGGCGCATCATCCGCCACAGGGACGGCAGGCTCAGCAGCGTCACCAGCGCGATGAGGGCGCCGCCGACGGCCGTGATCGGGAGGAAACCCCACCAGTCGGTGACGCGGGTGTCCACCATCCGCAGCAGCAGCACACCGAGACCCAGTCCCGCGCCGACCGACAGCGCCAGCCCCAGCAGCATGGGTACGGCCGTCTGCCACAGCACCGACCAGCTCAGGGTGGAACGCCGGGTGCCGAAGGCGACCAGCACCGCGAGCAGCCGGCGGCGGTCCCGGAGCTGTTCCAGGGTGGAGACCAGCAGGGAGACGGCGATCAGGACCATCGTCAGGGTCGCCCCGACGAAGACGCCCGTGCGCACGCTGGAGAACTTGTCGTCCAGCTCCGTCTCCTGGAGGGCGGTCACCGAGGCCAGCGGGCTGAGCCGGGCGGCGGCGTTGCGCACATGCTCCAGCGCGTCCGGGACCGAGGAGTCCAGCTGGATCAGCGTCCGGGCCGTGGGCTCCTCCAGCCGGTCGGCGTCCAGCGCGGACGGGGTCGCGAGGACCCCCGCGAAACGGCCGCCGACCGGGTCCGTCCGGTGCGCCACCACACGGGCGTCGGCGGGGATCCGCCACTGGGACGCGGCCGACGGCGCGCCCTTCTCCGGCGGCTCGGACAGGGCGATCACCGCACCCGGGCGCGGGGAGTAGGGGTAGAGCGGGCCCATCGGGTCCCTCTCCCGGACCACGAAGACATCACCGTCGGCGCAGGAGGGCAGCTGGGCCAGCTCCCGCAGCCCGGCGCAGTCGGCGACCGCGACCGCCGAGTAGGGGACGAAGCCGTCGGACTCCGGCGCGCCCACGCGGTAGAGACGGGCCTCCATCAGCCCCATCGCCCGGGTGACCCCCTTCGCCTTCTGGTACGCGGCGAAGGACGCGCGTCCCGCGTCGCCGTCCGCCACCGTGAGCGACGTGTCGACCTGGGCCCGCCGGGGATCCATACCGGTCGGCTTGACGAACTGGCCCTGGACCGAGCCGAACAGCATCTGGAGCGCGATGGCCCCCGCCGCCGCGACCACGATGCCGCTCACCGCGCGGGCGGCCGTACCGCTGCTGAGCTGGAGCCGCCGCATGGCGAGCTGCCAGGCGACCGGGCCGCCGTCGGCGCGGTTCACCACGGTCTCCACCAGCCACGGCAGCAGCAGGGTGAGGCCGACGAGCACCAGGATGGCGCCGAGGCCGATCTGGAACGAGTCGATCGAGGTGTCCCCGAGGGAGACGCCGCCCGCCTGTGCCGCCAGCAGCAGGGTGCCGACGACGGGAGCGGCCAGCCGCCACAGCAGACCACGGCGGCGCGGGCGCGCGTTGCGGACCACGCCCAGGGGCTCGATGGAGACCTGACGCAGGGCGAACACCGTCACCGCGACCGCCGCCGTCGGTACGGCCACGGCGATCAGCGTGCCCAGCACCGGGCTCGGGGCGATGTCCGACGGGAACGCGGTGATGTCCCAGATCCGCACCCGGTCCGCGAACTGGCGCCCCAGCAGGAAGAGGAGGCCACCGGTGAGCAGTCCGAGCACCGCCCCGGCGAGCGACTCACCGGCGGCGACCCTGCGGGTGGCCGCCCGGTCGGCGCCCACCAGCCGCAGCGCGGCCAGCCTCCGGTCGCGCTGTTCGCCGCCGAAGCGGGCCGCCGTACCGATGAAGACCGCCACCGGCATCAGCAGCGCGATACAGGCGATCAGGACGATGAGCAGCAGGATCCCGTTGAGCCCCTCACCGGGGGTGGCGTCCTTGCCGAACCCTTCGGCGCGGCCGCTCGCCGACTCCTCGGTGAGCTTCTGACCGGCGTAGTAGTGCAGCTCGTCGGGGCCGATCAGACCGGGCGCGCCGATGGTGGCCGTGATCCGCTGGGGCAGCCGCTCCCGCAGCAGTTTCCCGCCGGGGGAGCGCAGCAGTTCGCCCAGGGCGGGCGAGACGGCGATCTCACCGGGCCCCGGCAGCCGAGTCAGACCGGGCGGGGCGTCAGGCGTGCCCTCGCTGTCGTGGTGGACGAGCCTTCCGGTCACGGCGTTGCCCCGGAAGACCGTCCCGGTGTCCCGGAAGAGGAAGGAACCGGCCGTCGGCTGGTCCAGCGCGGTGGTGGCGACATCCCGGGCGGCCTTCCGGTCGTCCCGGTTCTCCAGCAGTCCTGGCAGGGAGGAGGCCAGCAGCAGCATGGCCACGCCGAGTCCCACCCCGAGGGCGGTGAGTCCGGTACGGGTCCAGCCGCGCCGCCCGCCCGCGACGGCGAACCGCAGCCCCAGGGCCAGATCACGGACCCAGCCACGGACACCGGGCGCACCGCCCCGGCCGGCCGGGGGGAACCCCGGCGGCGGGGCGGGCAGCGGGTCGGACGGGCCCGGTGTGATGCCCCGGGCGGCCCCGCCGGTCAGGGAGTTCCCGCTCACTGGGCCACCGCCGCGTCATACACCCGGCCGTCACGGACGATGACCTCGCGGTCCGAGTAGGCCGCGACCCGGGACTCATGGGTGACCAGCACGACGGCCGTGTCGCCCGAGCGGGCCGTGTCCGTCAGCAGTCGCATGACCCGCTCCCCGTTGAGGGAGTCCAGCGCGCCGGTCGGCTCGTCGGCGAAGACCACGCGGGGCGAGGTCACCAGGGCACGGGCGACCGCGACCCGCTGCCCCTGACCACCGGAGACCTCCCCGGGCCGCTGGTCGCCGACGTCGTCGACCTCCAGCCGGGCCAGCCACTCCCGCGCGGTCCGGTGCGCGTCCCCGCGTCGCACGCCCGCCAGTCGCAGGGGCAGCGCCACGTTCTCCAGACAGCTCAGCTCCGGCACGAGCTGGCCGAACTGGAAGACGAACCCGAACGCGTCCCGCCGCAGCGCGCTGCGCGCCGCGTCCGGCATCGTGGCCAGATCGCGACCCTGGTAGTCGATGGTCCCCGTGTCGGGGCGGATGATCCCGGCGAGACAGTGGAGCAGGGTGGACTTGCCCGAACCGGAGGGACCCATGATGGCCACCACCTCGCCGGTACGTATGGCGAAGGAGGCCCCGTCGAGCGCGGGGGTCCGCGCGTAGGTCTTGCGCAGCTCGCGGGCGGCGAGCAGCGGGGCACCACTGGTGGGGTGGATGCGACCGGTGCCGTCGTGCGGCTCGTCGTGGGTGCGGTACATGGAGTGCCTGTCGTCGGTGGCGCGGGGGCCGGGTGTACGGGTCATTCTCGCTGTGCGCTCCCTGTGGTAAATGGGGCGCATGTGGCGAGAGGGGTCAAGATGCTGTGCGCGATGCGCGGATCGCAGTCGTTCTAGATGTTTCAAGTCTTTTGTCTGATATCGGGCTTATGTATCGCTTGGTAGACGGGTTCCGCGGGGCGCGGTGGATGGCCGGCGCTCACGGGCCGGTCGGTGGTACGGAGGTGGGGGGCCGGGTGGCCGCGCCGTGGGCGGTGGTGGTCCGGGGTCCGGGACGGGGTGGGCTGGTGGTCCGGCGGGCGCCGCCCGCGCTGGGCGCACCCCTGGACCGGCTGTGCGCCGGTCGCGGTCGGCTTCCGGCTGCGGTGCGCCGGTTCAGTCCGCGGCGACCGCCCTGGCCAGCGCGTCCAGCCGGGCGGCGGTCAGCTCCAGCCAGCGCAGATCGGCCTCCAGATGGAAGAGCGCGTGGTCGCAGATGAGCTGGTGGGTCAGCTCCACGCCGCGCTTGCGGTCGGTCAGGACGCGCATCATCCGCAAGTGCTCGTGGCGCTGGGTATCGAGCACCTCGGCGGCGCCCCGGTCGGTGAGGAGGGCGATGACCACCTTGGTGTAGAGGACGGACTGGAGGTAGGGGTCGGGTTTCTCCGGCTGTGCCAGCCACTGCCCCACCTCGGTGATCCCCGCCTCGGTGACGGCGTAGCGCTTACGGTCGGGGCCGCCGCTCGCCTCGACGCCGTCGAGCTCGACGCGCCCGTTCCTGAGCAGGCGTGACATGGTCGCGTACACCTGCCCGTACGGCAGGCGACGGTCATGCCCGAAGTGAACGTCGAAGGTGCGTTTGAGGTCATAGCCATGGCGGGGGCCTGACTCCAGGAGTCCTAGGAGGGTGTGGCCGATGGACATGTGACGACTATACATGGTGTGTATACACCTGATGTATAGCTCGGCCTGGCGGTCCGGCTCGCGGCCCGGCGGCCTGGCTCGTGGTCCGGCTCGCGGCCCGACGGTCTGATGGTCCGGGGGCTTCGCGGCCTCGCGGTCCGGCGGTCCGGGGCGTCGCCGTCCGGGGCCTCGGGGCAGACGAGCGAGGTCGTGCGGCGCGCCGGAGGGGGCGGCCCGTGCCGATCCCCCTTCGCCGGTTCGTACCCGCGCCTCCGGTCCACTCCGGTGATCCACGGGCCCCGACCGGCCTGTCGTACCGGCGCCGTCCCCGGGCCGTACCGATGCTGAGCCCATGCGACGTTCCGGTGCGGTGGTCCTGACCGTGCTCCTCCTCCTGACCGGCGGCTGCGGCGACGGGGGCGGGGCGGCCCGGTCCGCGCACGACGCTCCGGCGCCGCTGACCGTGACCACCACCAGCGGCACCCTCCATGGCAGGTCCGTCGGCTCCGTCCATGAGTTCACCGGTGTCCGCTACGCCCTCGCCCCGACCGGCGACCGCCGCTGGGCCCTGCCCCACCCCGTCCGCCCTGCCACCGCCCGGAGCGCCCCTGCGCCGCCCGGCGCCGACGGTACGGAGGGGCCCGCGCCGACAGCCCGTGTCCCCGCCCTGCCCGCTCCGGCCGCTTCGCGTCCCATCAGCCCGTCCGGACCGCCTGGTTCCACCGCCGGGCCTGGCTCCGCCGCTCCGTCCGCTCCGCCCGGACCGCGCTGCCCCCAGGCCCCCTCGCTCCCCGGTGCCCAGCCCTCCACCACCGAGGACTGCCTCTTCCTCCATGTCACCGCGCCGGGCTCACGGCGGGCGGGGGAGCGGTTGCCGGTCATGGTCTGGTGGCACGGCGGCGGCTTCATCAGCGGCTCCGGCGGCGACTACGGGGCACGGCGGCTGGTCGAACGGGGCCGGGTCGTGGTCATCACCGTCAACTACCGGCTGGGCGTCCTCGGCTACTTCGGGCTCCCCGGCCTCAAGGACTCCGGTTCCTTCGGCTTCGCCGACCAGCTCGCCTCCGTGCGCTGGGCCCAGCGGAACGCGGCCGTCTTCGGCGGCGACCCCGACAACATCACCGTCTTCGGCCAGTCGGCCGGAGCCATGTCCGCCTGTGCCCTGCTGACCTCCCCGCACGCCCGTGACCTGGTCGACAAGGTGATCCTGATGTCGGGTTCCTGTCTGCTGGAGTGGCCCGCCGGGGCCTTCTACCCCGACTCCCCGCCCCAGACCCCCTATGTGCCCGTGGCCGAGGACCGCTCCCAGGGGGCCGGGGCCGCCCGGCGGCTCGGCTGCCACGGGCCGGACACCCTCGCCTGTATGCGGGACAAACCGGTGCCGGAGCTGCTCAGGGTCGACAACTCGGTGGCCGACCATCTCGCCCAGGGCACCGAGCTGGTGCCCGGCGATCCGGCACGCGCGCTGCGCGAGGGCCGCTTCGCACGGATCCCGGTGCTGGCCGGGGGGACCCGGGACGAGGCCCGCACCTTCGTGGCCGGAGCCCTTCGGGTGAGCCGGACCCGGGTGACGGACACCGGCTACTCGGAGCTGCTCCGTACCGCCTTCGGCACCCGCGCGCCCGCCGTGGCCGGGCGCTATCCGGTGGGGAAGTACCCTTCACCCGCGCTCGCCTGGGCCACGGTTGTCACGGACTCCGGCTGGGCCTGCCCCACCCTCGCCGCGCAGCGCGCCCTGGCCGCCCACACCACGGTCTACGGCTACGAGTTCGCCGACACCACCGCCCCCGATGTCACCGGGGTGCGCCTCCCCGGGCTGCCGCAGGGCGCCGGACACGCCTCCGACCTGCCCTACCTCTTCGATCTCGGCGGACATGACCTCCTGACCACCTCCGCCCAGCGGGCCCTGTCCCACCGGATGATCGACTACATCACCTCCTTCGCCCGCGACGGCCGTCCGGCATCGCCCGATGGGCCCCGGTGGCCGAAGGCGACCCCCACCGCCACCACGGCCCTGCGCCTCGCCCCCGGCCGGATCGCCCCGACCGATCTCTCCCGTGAACACCACTGCGATTTCTGGTCGGTCCCGGCGGCCGGGGGGAGGGGCGGGGTCACCGCCGCTTCTCCAGCCAGTCGCCGAACGCGGTGAGTCCGGCCTCCGGGTCCCGGCGGCCGACACCGACGCGGAAGCGGTCGGTGGGCGTCGCAGTCAGCTCCGAGCGGAAGACGCTCGCGGGCAGCAGCAGCACCCCGGCCTCCTCGACCAGCGAGGCACAGAACTCCTCCACCCCTTCGGGGCCCCGGTACCGGGGGTAGGCGACACAGCCGCCGTCGGGCGCCCGCCAGTCGAAGAGATCGGCGAAGCGGTCGAAGAACGCGTCGAACACCGGCAGGTTCGCGGCTATCAGCTCCCTGTTGCGGGCCAGGATCGTGGTGCGGGCCTTGAGGGCGATCCGGGCGAGGGCCTCGCTCGGAGCCGCGTTGCAGATGCTGGTGTAGTGCTTGGCGCGCTCCAGCCGGGACAGCAGCTCCCGGTCCCGGCAGGTGATCCAGCCGACCCGGAGCCCGGGCAGCCCCAGCGACTTGGACGTCACGTTGAGCGAGAGGGCGCGCTCGGAGAGGTCGGCGGCCTGGGGGAGGGTACGGGCCGGGTCCCGCTCCAGGCCCCGGTAGACCTCGTCGCTGAAGAGATGGATGCCCCGCTCGTCACAGAGCCGGGCCAGCGCGGTGAAGTCGGCGGCGTCGATGACCTTGCCGGTGGGGTTGTTGGGGAAGTTCACCGACACCACGCGTGTGGTCGGCCGCAGGGCCGCCTCGATCTCCCCGAGGTCCAGCGCCCAGTCCCGCCCGGGGTCCAGGGCGACGCCCGTCACCTCGCAGAGCGACAGCGGCACGGTCTCGGCCGCCTGGTAGTTCGGGGTCACCACCACCGCGTGGTCCCCGGGCCCGAGCAGCACCCGCATCGCGAGATAGAGGCCCTCCTCGGCCCCGGCGAAGCAGAGGACGTCGTCCGCCGTCGCCTCCGCGTACATCTCCGCGATCACCTCACGCAGCGCGGGGTCGCCGAACGTCGGTGTGTACCCCAGCGCGAGGTCCTCGAAGGCCCGCCGGTCCTCGTCGTCGCCCAGTGCGAGCAGTTCGCGCAGCGTCATCGTCTCGACGTCGGAGGCCGTCAGATGGTGACGGGCGGTGAACTCCCAGCGGGAGAAGTGCGTCTCCAGCCGGAAGTCGGGGAGCTGGGTCATGGTGTGGTCCTCTGGGCTCTGTGCTCGGCGAGCAGCGCGTAGACGGTGGAGCGGGAGGCGTGCAGCGCCCCGGCGACGACCGGTGTGGCCCGGCGGACCGAGAAGATCCCGGCCTCGTCCAGCCGGCCGACGAGTGCGAGCCGGTCCTCGCGGCCCAGCCGCTCGACGGGTCGGCCGTGGTCGCGGACATAGCCGCCGACGATGAACTGGATCCGCTCGGTCCAGTCCTGCTCGAAGAGTGGTTCGGGCCGGGGCGCGGTCGGGGCGCCGAACGCGCTGAGTATGGCCACGGCCCGCTCCAGCGGGGTGCGGTCGAGATTGACACAGAGCACCGCCGAGGGATCCCCCGCGTCATCGCGCAGCACCGCGCTGACCGAGGAGAGGCGCCGCCCGTCCGCCAGGACCTTCTCATACGGTCCGTACACATCCCGGCCGGAGGGGTCGAGCTCCTCCAACTCCCCGAGCAGGGAAGGATCCCCGACCGCCCGGGGCGATATCGGGTTCCAGACGCCCAGCACCCGGTCCCGGCCCGCGTCGTGCAGCACCACTTCGGCATAGGGCCCGAGCAGCAGGGCGACGGCTCGGCACACGGGGTCCCACATCCACACCCGGGGGTCGTGCTCGACGACTTCTCTCTCCATATCTGGACTGTACGTCCAATCTGGACGCACAGTCCAGATCTTTTTCGCTCTGTTTTCCCGGTCCCGTTTCCCGGTCCCGGCCTCCAGCCCCGCCTCTCTGCCCAAGAGCCCCTGCCCAAGAGCCCCCTGCCCAAGACCTGCTCTCCCCACCCCCTGGTCCGATCTCCGGCCCCGCCTCCCGGCCCCCGCCGCCCGAGCATCACCTTTCTCGATGCTCAGGCATGAATAGCTTCATCATCTTCCGCTCACCGCCGATCCGCTGCCAGCATCGGCCCACATCACCGCGTGAGGGAGGGATTCCGATGGGTCTCCGACGTCTGTACCCACTGGCGGCCGCCATGGTGGTGGTCGCGCTGGCGGCCACCGGCTGTGGGCGTTCCGTGCAGCAGGGCCAGGAGGGCGGCGCTCCGAGGGGAGCCGCGAGCGCGGACGCGGGCACGTCCGCCACCGCGCTGCTCCCCGACGAGCACCGCGAGAAGGGAGTGCTGCGCGTGGCCACCGCCGTGGGCTATCCACCGATGGAGATGTACAAGCCCGGCTCGCGCGAGCTGACCGGTGTGGACCCCGATCTGGCGCGGGCCCTCGCCGACCGGCTCGGGCTCCGCCTCGAACTGGTCAACGCCGCCTTCGACGGGCTCATCCCGGGGCTGAACTCGGGCCGGTTCGACCTGGTCATGTCCTCCATGACCGACAGCCCCCAGCGTCGTCGGGCCGTCGACTTCGTGGACTACTTCCGCACGGGCGGCGTGGTCATGACAGCGAAGGGCAATCCCGAGAACATCGCCTCCCTCGCCGATCTCTGCGGACACCCGGTCGTCCTGGCCAAGGGCAGCTCCAACCTGGAGATCGGCACACGGCAGAACGCCGAGTGCGCCACGAAGATGCGGATCTCCCAGAGCGAGGACGCGCCGACCGGTCTGCTCCAGCTCGACAGCGGCCGCGCCGTCGCGACCATCGTCGACTATCCCGTCGCGCAGTTGTTCGCGGCGAAGAACGCGGGGTACGAGGTGCTGCCGAAGCAGTACGGCACCGCGCCCTGGGGGATCGCCGTGGCCAAGGGCCAGAGCGGGTTGCGCGACGCCGTACAGCGGGCGCTCCAGGACCTCATCGATGACGGCGGCTACCGGAAGATCCTCGACCGCTACGGCGTCGGCGGTAGCGCGGTCTCCCGGGCCACCGTCAACGACGGTCAGGGAGGGCGGGGGTGAGCGTCTCCCTCACGGCGCACGACCCGGCGCCCCGCTCCCCGTCGGGGGAGCCCGGCGGGGAACCGTCCCTGCGTCTGGTCCGCCGCCCCCGCCCCGGGCGCTGGCTCGCCATCGCCGTCGCCGTCTTCGGCGCGGCCTGGATCGCGTACACGGTCATCGTCAATCCGCACCTCCACTGGGACATCGTCGCCCAGTACCAGTTCGACGCGGTGATCCTGGCGGGCCTGTGGGTGACGGTCCAGCTCACCCTCGTCTCGATGGCCGTCGGCGTCGCCATCGGTGTGCTCGTCGCCGTGATGCAGCTCTCCGAGAGCCCGGTGCTGCGCGCCACGGCGAGCGCCTACACCTGGTTCTTCCGGGGGACGCCCCTGCTGGTCCAGCTCATCTTCTGGTTCAATCTCGCCCTGCTCTTCCCGGTGATCGGGATCGGTGTCCCCTTCGACGGCCCCAAACTCGTCGAGTGGCAGACCAACCAGGTCATCACCGGCTTCGTCGCCGCGCTCCTGGGGCTCTCCATCAACGAGGGCGCCTACATGGCCGAGATCGTCCGCGCGGGCATCCAGAGCGTCGACCCCGGGCAGCGCGAGGCGGGCGCCTCCCTCGGTATGTCGAACCGCCAGGTTCTGCGGCGGGTCGTCCTCCCGCAGGCCATGCGGGTCATCATCCCGCCGTTCGGCAACCAGTTCGTCTCCATGCTGAAGACCACCTCCCTGGTCTCGGTCATCGCCGGAGCCGATCTGATGACGGTCTCCCAGCATCTCTACCTCGCCAACTTCGAGGTGATCGCGCTGCTGATGGTGGCCTCCATCTGGTACTTGGTGCTCACCACCGTCGCCAGCGTGGCCCAGCACGCCATCGAGCGCCGCTACCGTCCCGGCGGTCCGCCCCTGCGCCGCAGGGTGCTCACCCATCTCCGGCCGGGACGGAGCGCACCCGACCGTACGACGGCGGACCGCATCGCACCCGACCGTAGGGCGGCCGAGCGTACGGCGGCCGATGGGACCATCCCCGACCACACCACCCCGGCCGCCCCGACCGCGGCCGAGCGTCAGAACGCGCAGCCCCCCGGCTCGACCGGCCGGGACGGACAGGAGGAGTCCGCGTGACCGCCACCGTGCTCAGCGCCCGCGCCGTGCGCAAGCGCTTCGGCGACACCGAGGTTCTCAAGGGGGTCGACCTCGACGTACGGGCGGGGGAGGTGCTCTGTGTCATCGGCCCCTCCGGCTCCGGCAAGTCCACCCTGCTGCGCTGTCTCAACCTCCTGGAGTCCATCGACTCCGGGTACGTACGGGTCGACGGCGAACTCCTCGGCTACGAGGAGCACGGCACCTCGGGCACCGCCGTACGGGAACGGCGGCCACGCGACATCAGCGGACAACGGGCCCGCATCGGCATGGTCTTCCAGCGCTTCCACCTCTTCCCGCACCGCAGCGCACTGCACAACGTCATGGAGGGCCCGCTCATCGTCCAGCGCGCGCCCCGCGCACGCGCCGAGGCGCGCGCCCGGGAACTGCTGGCCCGCGTCGGACTCGCCGACCACGCCGACCACTACCCCGCGCAGCTCTCCGGGGGCCAGCAGCAGCGGGTCGCCATCGCACGGGCGCTGGCCATGGACCCCACGGTGATGCTCTGCGACGAACCGACCTCCGCACTCGACCCCGAACTCGTCGGCGAGGTCCTCGGCGTCCTGCGCGACCTGGCCCGTGGCGGGATGACCATGGTCGTGGTCACCCATGAGATGGCGTTCGCCCGCGAGGTCGCCGACCGTGTCCTGTTCATGGACCAGGGCGCCGTCGTGGAGTCGGGGCACCCCGCCGACCTGTTCACCGCCCCGCGCCATGAGCGCACCCGGGCCTTCCTGTCGACGGTGCTGTGATGACGTACGACCTCATCGTCCGCGGCGGCACCCTGGTCGACGGCACCGGCGCGCCACCCAGGGAGGCGGACATCGCCGTCAGTGGCGGACGGATCGTGCTCCTGCGCCCCGGACGCCCCCGGCGGGCGGCCGAGGTCATCGACGCCACCGGCCGTGCCGTCGCCCCCGGCTTCATCGACGTCCACACCCACTCCGACGCGCTCGCCGCCGTCGCCGACCCGCCTCCCGCCGCCCTGGGACTCGCACCCCTGCTCCAGGGCGTCACCACGGAGATCGCCGGGAACTGCGGCATCAGCCTCTTCCCGGCCCTCCCGGAGCGCCGCGCCGAACTCGCCGAACACCTCCGTGTCACGTTCGGCCTCGGCCCGCTCGCGCCGGGCGCCGACATGGACGCCTTCGCCGCGGCACAGGACCCGGCCCGCCGCGCCACGCACATCGCCTCGCTCGTGGGACACGGCACCCTGCGCGCCGGAGTCATGGGCTTCGACGCCCGGCCACCGGATTCCGGCGAACTGCGCGCCATGTGCGCCCTGCTGGACCGCGCGCTGACCGAGGGCGCGGCCGGGCTCTCCACCGGTCTCATCTACCCGCCGGGCGGTTACGCGGCGACCGAGGAGATCGTGGCGCTCGCGACCGTGGCCGCCCGTCACGGCAAGCCGTATGTGACCCATCTACGGGATGAGATGTCCCAGGTGGAGGCCGCCCTCGAGGAGGCCCTGGACATCGCCGTCCGCTCCGGCGCGCCCCTTCAGGTCTCGCACCACAAGACGGCGGGCCGCCACGGCTGGGGCGCCACCCTGCGGACGCTGCCCCGGCTGGAGCGGGCCCGCGCCGACGGCGTGGACGTCCTGTGCGACGTGTACCCGTACACGGCGGGCAGCACCGTGCTCCACGCGATGCTGCCGCCCTGGGTGACCGAGGGAGGGATCACCGCCCTGCTGGGGCGGCTGGGCGGGGCCGGTGTACGCGAGCGGATCAGGGCGGACATCACCCAGGGCGTCCCCGGCTGGGAGAACACCGTCGGCAACGGTGGCTGGGAGCTGATCGGGGTGGCCGCCGCGCCCCGCCACCAGGAGGTGGAGGGCCGGCGGATCGCCGACCTGGCCGCCGCGCGCGGCGCCGACCCCGTGGACTATGTCTGCGATCTCCTGCTGGCCGAACACGGTGAGGTCACCATCATCAGCCACTCCATGCGCGAGGACGACGTCCGCCGCGTCCTCACCAGCCCCCTCTCGATGATCGGCTCCGACGGGGTCCCCAAACCCGGTCGCCCCCACCCCCGGTGGGCGGGCACCTTCGCCCGGGTGCTCGGCCACTACGGCCGGGCGGAGGGGCTGTTGCCGCTGGAGACCGCGGTACACAAGATGACGGGTCTGCCCGCCCGCCGTTTCGGTCTCACCGCCCGTGGCGTCCTGCGCGACGGCGCCCACGCCGACCTCGTCGTCTTCGATCCCGCCACCATCCGCGACACCGCCACCTTCGCCGACCCCCTCCGGCCCCCGGAGGGACTCCACACCGTCGTCGTGGCGGGCACGGTGGCCGTCCGCGACGGCCACCCCACCGCCGCCCGCGCGGGCACCGTGCTGCGTGTGTGACGGCGTGCCGCGCGCCCCTTAGGTGACGTGTCCGCCGCACCACAAGGAGGCGTGTTCACAGACGCGTGTTCACAGACGCCCGTGAGAAGACGCGTGTTCACGAAGGTGTGCGGGAGGGCGTGCCCGAGAAGAAGTGTTCAGCGAGTGGACACCGCACACCACCGCGACGACGGCCCAGCCCCACACCCGCCCCCGGGCGGTACGGATGACAAGGAGATACGACGATGGTGACCCCGCACCCAGGCCCTCGCCCCCACGTCGGCGGCACGGACCTGGAGGAGGTGACGGCGGCGGTACGGCGGCGCTCCGTACCGCTGACGCTGACGATGTGCGCCGTCGACGTCGACGGCGGTGACAGCACCGGCCATGACGACGGTGTGGTGGTGCCGGTCGCGTCCGCCGCCAAGCTGCTGCTCCTCGCCGAGGTGGCGCGGCGGCTGGAGACGGGCGAGCTGGGCGCGGACGAACCGGTGCCGCTCACCGCCGAGGACACCGTCCACGGCACCGGGCTGATCCACCGGCTGAGCGGACAGGTGTGGACGGTCGGGGACCTGTGCTGGCTGACCGCGTCGGTCAGCGACAACACCGCCACCAACGCCCTGCTGCGGCTGGTGGGCCGCACCGCGACCAGCGCACTGGCCGAACGCCTCGGCGCGGGCGGCCTGGTCATCCACGACCGGGTCCGCGACGAGCGGGGTACGTCCCAGCGGCCGGAGGTGCCCCCGCTCTTCGCCACCGGCACCGCCCGGGACCTCGCGGCGATCGTGGCCCACGCCGCACGCGACACCCTGCACTCGCCCGGGACCTCGGGCCGGCTCCTGCGCTGGATGTACGCCAACACCGACCACACCCTCGTGCCCGCGCTGCTCGCCCACGACCCGTACGCGCCCGGCTTCCCCACACCGCCGCCCGGTGGTCTGCTCGTCGCCAACAAGACCGGGACCGATCCCGGGGTCCGCGCCGACGCGGGACTCCTGCTGGGCGCGCGCCGCGTCGCGTACGCGGTGGTGGCGCACTGGGACACGGCGCTGGGGCCGGAGGCCGAACGCGCCGCCGTCCACGCGATCCGGGAGGTCGGCCAGGCCCTCGGCGCACTGGCCCTGCGGCCCGCCGGACGATGAGCGGTCGGGGTCGCCGCGAGGTCAGACCCGGTACGGCTCCAGGAGCGTGCTGACCTCGGCGGCGGCCGACCGCAGCTCGGTGAGGAACGCGCGCAGCAGCGGGTTCTGGTTCGTCGCCCGGGTCGCGACCCCGATCCTGCGGTGCAGCCGCGGATGGTCGAGACGGCAGACCCGCACCCCCGCCGTATCACCGAGCCCCAGCGCCGGGACGAGCGCGATCCCCATACCCGCGCGGGCCAGGTTGATGGTCACCTGATAGTGGTCACTGCGGCAGCGGACCCGGGGCAGAAAGCCCTCGGCGGCACAGGCGCGCTCCAGCACCGGCTCACCCGTGTCCCCGCCCCGGGTGCCGATCCAGGTCTCGCCCTCCAGCGCGGCCAGCCGCACCGGGGTCCCGCGGCCGAGCCGGTGCCCCGGCCCGACCACCACCAGCGGTGGCTCGTCGAAGAGCATCTCCACGTCCACGGCCGCCTGACGGCACCAGGGGTCCAGGGGGTGCTCGAAGACGACGGCCGCGTCCAGGGTGCCCGACTCCAGGTCCGGCACCAATTCGTGCGGCTGCCCCAGGATCAGCTCCAGCTCCACATGCGGCCGCCGGGTGGCGAACGCCGAGAGCGCCCGTGGCAGCAGCTCCAGACCGGACGAGGCGAAGAAGCCGAGTCGCAGCACCCCCGCCTCACCGGCGGCGTGCCCCCGTGCCTCGTCCCGGGCCTCCGCCATCAGATCGGCGATGGCCTGCGCGTGTTCGGCGAGCCGCTGCCCGGCCGCCGTCAGCCGCAGGCTCTGCGGCGCGCGCTCGACCAGCGCCACCCCCAGCTCCTGCTCCAGCCGCGCCAACTGGTGGGAGACGGCGGAGGGGCTCAGGTGCAGCGTCCGCGCGGCCGCCACGATGCTGCCCCGGCGCGCGATCTCCAGCAGGACGAGCAGCCGGGCACTGTTCAACATCGGGCCAGCTTAGGGCCGGCCCGTCCGATGGATCCCGCCGGGTTCACGTGCCCTGCGCCTGCCCCCTGCGGCCCGGGAGGGGCCACCCCTGGGCCACGCCTGATCCTGGTACCCAGGGGACAGACCCCGCCTCCTGGCCCGGCCTGATCCGTCGGAGACACCTGACGAGCCCCCGCTCTCCGGTCACCCCGTGACCGTACGCGCCGGACCGTCACGTACCCCACCGTCGTACGGTGCGCCCGGGGCCGGCCCGCGCGCGGTGTGCCGGGGTGGGGCGGCAGGCGCCGG